>VMCW01000203.1 GCA_008081175.1 Flavobacteriaceae bacterium | reverse complement strand
GCGTTGAGGAATTGGATGGAGAAAGCAGTAACGACGTTGCGAGAATAACTGCTTGAGCAAAACAAATCACGACATGAAGCCGATATATGCAGCAAAGAGGATTCGAACCAAAAGGACGGTTTACGTTAATCTAACGTAGCAACGAACGTGGCAATGTTTCCAGGGCGCCCGGTCAGGCGTGGTGCGCCTCTGGCGTTAAGGTTTTATATTTGTGTGATTAATATTGGTTGCGGGAGCAGGATTTGCTCAAGAATCAACAATACAAAAAACTATTTAGATTTACACAGATGATTATGTCTCCTCTATCTAATGACTATGTTCTTTCAATGAGTTTCAGCCACAGTGTTCGGCTCTGAGAGCTGACCCCAAAAACAGTAAAGTGTGTGTTCTAGAATGCTAAGCCAACCAAAAACCAATATGTACGCCATCGAACATTAGTTTAACTGATATGAGCAATAGCGCCCAAGTTACAAAATTGTAAAATAATGTTTCTGGAATTACTTTAACGGCTTTGACGCCAATGAATACAGCTAAAGATGCTGGCAGCATCAAATATAGCGACACGTAAGTGCTTTCGTAATCAATCTGACCTAACCACACATACGGAAATAGCTTTATGAAATTGACGTATGAAAATGCTATTACCGATGTTCCGACAAACACGGATTTAGGTAAGTTCAAGCGTAGGGTGAATATTTGCCATGGTGGCCCGCCATTATGACTTATGAAACTTGTAAAACCTGCAATGGTTGTCCAAAAGATTCCTTGACTGATCTTAATATCGACCCGTTCATCTGGTGAACTTGACTGCTTTTGAAGTAACATTCGCAACGCGAATATCGCTCCCATACAACCAATTAAAAATGTTATAACCCACTCGATAATCATATGGGCAGTTACTGCGCCGATAATAACTCCTAACGTCATTCCAACAAAAGCTATTTTCAAAACTTTAGAGTTATAGTCCCTTCGATAAGCGAAAAGTGCAAAAACGTCAGAAACGATGTAGACGGGTAACAGTAATCCTGCAGCAGCAATCGGAGACATTACAAGTGAAAGACTGGGGACTGCCAAGGTCGCCATTACAGGAAGACCACCTTTCCCCAAACCAACAAATATTGCGGCAAGGGTAGCAAATACCCAAAATGTCAAATCCATAATGTTGTTCTATTCATACTGTTAGCTCTGTAGTTCTACGTAGGCAAATCTAAACCCTTTGGGATCCCAGCGGGGCACATTAATTGTTCCTTGGCCGCCAAAAATCTTTTTTATCACATGGGTTTAATTGTCCGGGTTAAATTGATTAATGTAAGGGTTATCTCCAATCTCATTTTAGTGAAAGTTAATGGTACGTGCTGAGAAAATGGGTATTGAATGAAGAGTTAATAAGCAGGTTAATCCCCACTGCTATGATCCTTAAGATAGCGAGATTTTTTACCTAATACTGCTCCCCAAGTTGTCACGCAAAAAGGTACAAAGTACGTTAGCGCAACTTTGATTAACGGTGGGTAGTCACCTTTCAGAATGAGGTCCCCATGGTTGATCGTCGTTAAAATAGTCCCGACCACGCAAGCGGTAATGAGTGCTTTTCGCGGTGTACCATCTGTTGTTGCGAGTTGCATAAATTCATATATGGTTAAATTTGTCAAAAATTACCCTTCTAACTATTCCATAAATTCAAGTTCCGCTCTGCTAAATCCTGGAATTCATTTATTAGTTCGGTATTGATTTCGAGAATCTCTTAATCTCTTCTGCGATCATTGCTACAATTTATTGCCGAGCTCTATCATTTTCGAATTCTCAGACCAATTTTAATACGTGAGGTTCTCTCTGTATAGAACGATTTTAAACCTTGATCCTTGTTTACGCTAAAACATTATTGGCCATTTAGAATTCATAACACTCTTAAAAGTTGACTTGTAATGTAGGTATAAAAACTTAATTGTTAATTGTAGTTTGCATGATCCCTTAAACGTACGTTCGTACTCTGTTGTGAGGCGTATATGACTAAAACCGCGTCAATTGTTGGTGGCTCTATCAGCGGTTTAATTATCGCTAACTTACTTTTTCGATCAGGTTGGAAAGTAAACGTTTTTGAACAGTCCTCCCGCCAACTTTCCGATAGAGGTGCGGGTATAGTATGTCACCCCAAAATGATTAAGACTTTTTCCAAACTTGGAATAAATATGCCCGAGTTAGGAACATGGGTCGAAAAAAGAGTTTACGTTAGCAGAGATAACGAAACAAACCGTTATTTCGAATACCCTCAACTCGTAGTTAGCTGGAATAACATTTATTCGGCACTTCTAGACAAGTTCCCCCGTGAACATTATCATTTGGGAAAGACCTTAAACGACGTCACAACCCAATCAAACCACATAAGAGCAGTATTAAATGATACTGAAAACATTGAGTCAGACTTGATCATCGGTGCAGATGGTATCCGTTCGCGAGTTCGAAATTACATAACACATGCTAACCAGCCTGAATACGCAGGTTATATCGTTTGGAGGGCAGTGAGCAACCTGGAAGACGTATCGGACATAAGAAAAAAACAATTCACATTTTACATGGATAGCAACCAGCAGATATTGGGGTATCCAATTCAACGCAATAACATGCAAAGCGAGCGATATAATCTTGTTTGGTACAAAGCAATTGATCAAGATGAGTTAGATCGCTTCTTGGTCGATAAATACGGTAAAAAGCACGATTTCTCTGTTCCTCCAAACCGCACTAATTCAAACTTGATAGCTGAAATGCTTGAAAGCGCCAGTACTGAATTACCACATTTTTTTAGCAATTTAATCAGCAAATCAAAGGCACCGTTTGTATCACCAGTTTACGACATTTTGACAGATCGCTTCAGCACAGGAAGAGTAGTTTTGGTTGGAGACGCCGCCGCAGTTGCTAGACCACATGTTGGAATGGGAGTGACTAAAGCGCTGTTAGACTGCGTCGCGTTACACAACAAGTTGGAAAAAATATCGAATATAGAAGAAGCGTTATCCGACTACAGCATTCAGCAGCACAGGTTTGCTGATCAAATTGTAAACGCTTCTCGGCACCTAGGATCGTTCATTCAAAAAGACCAACACTCTTTGAACAATGAATTAAAAAGCGAAGAAATTTCATACATAGTTGAAAACACCGCAGATTATGAATTCGCTATCGATAAAATTTCTGATTATTACCCACGCAATTCATCATAATCTGTCATGATTGTTTGAACGTACGGTCTTCGTGATCGAAGATTATTTACCCATGAGTGAAGGTGTTCAAATTTAATTAAAATGTCTGTCAAGTCGGCAGTGCGCTCCATTAATGATCCAAGCGCAATATCGGCGGGTCCAAAACTTTTACCGTTCAGCCATTGATTATTTTGCAGCCTCTGTTCAACAAAAAGAAAAGCTTTTTCCAGTTCTGCTTTATGAAACGAAGCTTTTGTCGGATCCCTTTGAACTCTGGGTAAACGCACTTCTTGCCAGAATAACTGAATGAAATGCGGCATCACATTAACATTTGTAAAATCCATCCATTGGTCCCCAACATACCATTCCTGGGAACCTGTGGCGATTTCACCATATTTGGACCAAAGGTAACGCAATATCGTGTGGCTCTCCCAAATATTCAATTCGTTATCCTGAATCGTGGGGACTTTTCCTGTCGGGTTAAGTTTCAAATACTCTATGCTATCGGTTCCGCCATAGATCCCACCGACCACGACTTGCTGATAGTCCAAATTTAGCTCTAGCAACGACCAGGTGACTTTTTGAACATTAACAGAGCTCATTCGACCCCACAATTTTATCATTTTATTGCAAGAGGATTGATGGGTGAACCAGCAGCGCCAGGTATATGTAGCGGAGGAGCGCAGAAGAAAAATTCATAAATTCCATCAGCAGCGCAATCTTCAGCCAACTCTTTCAGATAAAAGATTTCTCCCATGGAAATACCCATTGCCGGAATTACGACCCAGTGCCAGGGCTGGTTCGCTTCATTTGTCTCATTTGGCCGTACTTCACACCCCCAAGTATCTGAACAAATTGCTGCAACATCTTTTTCTCGCAGCCAATGAGCAGTGCTGAATGATAATCCCGGAGCATCACCTCCTGCATATCCCGTCCAGTCTTCGTTCCGTATACATTTTTCTTGTTGGCCAGTTCTAATAATTACAAAATCACCCTTCCCAACACTTATACCTTGATGTTCGGCGCAAGAATCCAAATCCTCGTTTGAAATTGCATAGCCGTCCTCGAGATATTCAACTCCCTTCATCCGAGCTATATCTAATAGAACGCCTCTACCTACCATTTTGTCACGAACATGCTCGATCCCAAGTTTTTTAGCACCGTTCACAGTTACTTCCGTAGCTGAATATCCGTTGTACATTTTGTCATCCAGAAATATGTGGCACAAAGCATCCCACTGAGTAGAACCTTGGCATGGCAGATTTATCGCATCGTCTGCATACCGGAGATACGCTGAACCATCACCATCTTGTTCTCCAGTCACGGCGTCTGTTCCGGTTGCGAGCATTTGATGGATCATATTCCATCTCCCACCAAATAGTCCTGACTGAATCTTTTGCTTTAGGTCCAGTCCAAGAGCAAATGTTTTCCCTTTATTAATCAGTTGCGCCGCACCTACGATGTCTGCCGGAGAGATGTTATTTAAAGTTCCAATTTGATCATCGTCTCCCCAACGACCCCAATTAGATAGCTCTTTTGCTGTCGCTCTTATGTGTTCGCGATTAAACTTCTGCATAAAAAGTCCTTTCAATGTGCTATTTATCAAACTATCAATAGATATGATCTTTGTGTCAATTAATAATCCAGCTTAAATTGCGGAAAGGAAAAAAATGGCCGATAATCAAACGTTTGAAATTATTTTCGAGGCGAATGCTGTGGCAGTCGGCAAGATGCGTAATGACATCGAAGTATCATGGCCAAGAATGCAAGAGACTTTTAGCCTCGCAACCGATGAAGGTGCATTTCACGGTGGCGACGGTACTGCACCTCCTCCATTAGCGTTATTTGCTGCTGCATTATGTGGATGTTTAATGACACAAATTCGCGCATTCGCCAAACGCATGAGATTATCGTTAGACGGTTTGCAACTTTCTTCAAAATTTCACTGGCAAGGCGAAACTACACCATCCAATGTATACGAAACACAACCTATCGAATTCGAAATAATAATCCATATTGAAAGCAGCAATGACCAAGAAAGGATAATTGAACTGATAACTGCAGCAAAGTTGGGTTGTTTTATCGAGCAAAGTTTATCAAAAGATTTTCCAATCAAACACTATGTTGTTCACAATGGTGAAAGCATCGAAATATGACCGACGAAAAACAGATTAAACTC
The DNA here is from genome assembly GCA_008081175.1 of Flavobacteriaceae bacterium. Classification (GTDB taxonomy): domain Bacteria; phylum Bacteroidota; class Bacteroidia; order Flavobacteriales; family Flavobacteriaceae; genus MS024-2A. The sequence continues at coordinate 2,410 of VMCW01000203.1, read as the reverse complement.
CGGTTGCCGCCACAAGAAAGAAAGGCACAATTTATTAACAAAGCCATAGAATTCTTTTCTCAAGAGGGCTTTGATAGTTCAACGAGGCAACTAGCTGCCAAACTCAACGTAACACAACCCCTTTTGTACAGGTACTTTCCGTCAAAAGATGACCTGATAAATCAAGTATACGAAGCTGTATACATAGGTCGGTGGGACGAAAATTGGGACAAGCTACTACGAGATCAATCTAAGTCGCTAGAAGAGAGATTAAATATTTTTTATCAAAAATACACCGCAAAAGTATTCGAGGATAAATGGTTGCGCATATTTCTTTTTTCTGGGCTTAAGGGGATAGAAATCAATAAGCGATATTTAAAATTCGTCCAAGAAAATGTGATTCAAGTAATTGGCGATCAATATTTAAAAGCTTACAAGCCGCAACAATTAAGGCTAACGGATCGGGAGCAAGAGATCATCTGGGTTACACACGGATCACTCATTTACTATGGTATCAGAAAACATGTCTACGGTTCCGGAGTTTACTCTGATACCTTCGATATCATTGAATCAAGCATTAGGGGAATGTTGGCTCAGCTTTCTTAACTAAGATCACTAGTTCGATCTCACTATGAATTCATGAAGGATCCACGAGCTGGATAACCATTATTCAAAGCTACAGATTTGTCCACTAAGATTTTCAAATCAGGGCGGGCAAAGGGCATGTTGGATACTTCTATTAAATACAGCGACTGATCTAGTAAGATCCAGAACAAACCTGGCTCAGAAGAGATTTCAGGCTCTCCTTGTCTTATCGCACTAGTCAACCACAATCCCCATTTCTCTGCAAGTTTTACATCTAAACCATATAAGATCTCGAGATTGCTCACTCGGCATTCTGCAGTTGCTTTTTGTGCGCGTTGATGATCGTCCATCGAAATTGCCACCAACGATACACCATTTTCCCTGAACTGATCGACCAAAGTGTTTGCTTTCTCAAGGTAATTTTTGCACACGGGGCAGTGAAACCCTCAGTAAAAAATAATCATCGTGAAACTTGGTGGCTCAGAAACGCTCAAGTCCCAAATTGAACCATCTAACTTTTTTCACGCAATTCTGGTGTAGTAATGCCTGGCATTAATGTATTTGGCATTTATTCTCTCCATTTTTTCAAATTTGCGTAACAGACCAAATTTCTTGAATATTTATTCCACTGTTTCTTAAAACCTTTGCTACTGGACAATATTTTGCCAAACTTGTCTTTAGCCATTCAAGCTGTTCGACATTTCCATCTGATGTTACCGAAATGTTCATTATTACGTTAGAAAAAGGTTGCTCGATTTCTTCAACCAACATCGCACCAAGACGATTGAAATTAGCGGTCAAAGAGATCTCCATTTCTGACAGACTGATCCCGATCTCACTTGCCAGTCGGTTGGCAATAACATTCGTACATCCAATAAGCGCCCCCAACATTGTTTCAGTTGGTGTGAATCCAAGGTTTGAGCCACCACGCTCTACCGGTTCATCAACAATGCTCTGCAGGTCGCGTGCTCTTATCTTTACCCTTGCTGGTGTTTGAGCGATGGCATCCATTTTAAGTGGGACGTTTGGTTTGATCTTAATTCTCACGAAATGAACACTTTTCTACGATTTTTCTTGACCTTATTTATAAAACGATAATTACTAAAGTGTGTCAAATAAATAAATGTAAGCAAATGAAAGCAGCAGATTTCAACTATGTCCGTCCAAATACTTTGGAAGAAGCTCTCAGTTTAGTTTCAAAAGCAGACGATGACATTGTAGTCATGAGTGGTGGGCAGAGCCTTATTCCCATGATGAACTTCCGTCTAGTCGAACCATCCTCACTAATTGATATTTCAAAATTATCCGAGCTTCAGAAGATTGAAGAACAAGGTAACACGCTCGAAATTGGGGCCGGTGTGACCTACACCGAAATCGAAAAGTCGGACATTATAAACTCAAAAATCCCACTATTGTCACATGTGATCGAGTTTATTGCACATAGCGCGATTAGGAACCGAGGTACAATAGGCGGTAGCGTGGCATTAGCAGATCCAGCAGCTGAAATGCCTGCAGTGCTAATAGCATTAAACGCGACTGTCGTTATACGCAGTCAGACTGAAGATCGTTTTATCAAAGCAGATGAATTTTTCATAGGGACTTATGAAACGGCACTTAAACCAAACGAAATAGTAGTGAAAATTTCATTGCCAATTACTGAAGTAAACTACGGGTTCTACGAAGTAACTCGTCGGCACGGCGATTATGCATCTGCTGGTGCTATCATTACTCTGCATAAACAAAACAATTTTAACACACAAAATAGCCGCGTGGTACTTTTCGCTTCCACCAACAAACCGGAGCGCATCATCGGTTTGGAAGACATACTGAACCGAATTGAACCGGG
>VMCW01000139.1 GCA_008081175.1 Flavobacteriaceae bacterium | reverse complement strand
CAAGCCCAACCTGGTTCAGGTATGGGGATGACACTATGGTTGGTTTCTATGGCCATCTTTATTGCCTCCTCTCTGCTAGGTTCACTAAACTATATCGTTACGGTTATTAATCTCCGTACGAAAGGGATGAGCATGACGCGATTGCCTTTAACTATATGGGCGTTTTTTGTAACAGCGATAATTGGAGTTGTTTCATTCCCTGTATTACTATCTGCTGCACTTCTTTTAATTATGGACCGCAGTTTTGGAACCTCATTCTTTTTATCCGATATTTTTATTCAAGGTGAAGTACTTCATTACCAAGGAGGGTCACCCGTATTGTATGAGCACTTGTTTTGGTTCTTAGGTCACCCTGAGGTATATATTGTATTACTGCCTGCTTTAGGGATAACCTCAGAAATTATTGCCACCAATGCTCGTAAGCCTATTTTTGGTTATCGAGCGATGGTTGCCTCCATTTTAGCGATTGCCTTTTTATCAACGATTGTTTGGGGTCACCACATGTTTATTTCTGGGATGAATCCGTTCCTAGGCTCTGTATTCACCTTTACTACTTTGTTGATTGCCATTCCTTCAGCAGTAAAAGCATTTAACTACATCACCACCCTATGGAAAGGGAATTTGCAATTGAACCCCGCCATGCTTTTTTCTATTGGTTTGGTTTCTACCTTTATTACAGGAGGGTTAACAGGGATTATTTTGGGAGACAGTACCTTGGATATTAACGTACACGACACTTATTTTGTTGTTGCTCACTTCCACCTGGTAATGGGAATTTCAGCACTTTACGGACTTTTTGCCGGTGTGTATCATTGGTTCCCAAAAATGTTTGGGCGTATGATGAACAAAAATTTGGGTTATGTCCATTTTTGGGTAACCGCTGTATGTGCATACGGTGTCTTTTTCCCGATGCACTTCATTGGAATGGCAGGACTACCCAGAAGGTATTACACCAATACAGCTTTTCCTTATTTTGACGATCTTGCCGACATCAACGTATTAATCACTGTTTTTGCATTGATTGCAGGTGCTGCGCAACTCGTTTTCTTATATAACTTCATTCACAGTATGTTCTATGGGAAGGAAACCGTTCAAAATCCGTGGCGTTCCAACACGCTGGAATGGACTGCACCTATTGAGCATTTCCACGGCAATTGGGAGGGTGAAATACCTCACGTACACCGTTGGGCTTATGATTATTCTAAACCTGGACATGAGGAAGACTTTGTTCCTCAACATATCCCATTAAAAAAGGGAGAGGAAGAATTACAACATTAACTCCTATAGAATTAAAATTAAAACCCGCCGATTGATTCGAGCGGGTTTTTTTATGACTATAAAAGCGTTTAACGAGCAGGTGAATTTCCTATATTTGGAAGAATGAACGAGCATTTAGATCCCACAGACCAACATTTTTCAAAGGAAGAAAATGACATTGATCGTGCCCTGCGGCCGTTGAGTTTTGATGATTTTGCAGGTCAAGACATGCTTTTAGAAAATTTAAAAGTGTTTGTCTCTGCAGCAAAGCAACGGGACGAAGCTTTGGACCACACGCTATTTCACGGTCCTCCCGGTTTAGGAAAAACTACATTAGCTCATATCCTTGCAAACGAGTTAAATGTGGGCATCAAGCTCACTTCTGGGCCGGTGTTGGACAAACCAGGAGATTTGGCGGGTTTACTGACCAATTTACAGCCTAGAGACATCCTTTTTATTGATGAAATTCACCGTTTAAGTCCTGTAGTGGAGGAGTATTTGTATTCCGCTATGGAGGATTACAAAATAGACATCTTGATTGAATCTGGGCCCAATGCACGAACGGTTCAAATCAATCTGGAGCCTTTTACGTTGGTAGGGGCTACTACCCGATCTGGCTTGTTAACCGCTCCCATGCGTGCTCGATTTGGAATCAGTAACCGTTTGGAATACTATTCTACAGAACTTTTGGCTACAATCGTAGAACGTAGTGCCGCTATTTTAAATATACCCATTGATCAGGAGGCAGCAATAGAAATTGCCGGAAGGAGTAGAGGGACACCAAGGATATCCAATGGATTGTTACGACGAGTACGTGATTTTGCTCAAATCAAAGGCAATGGAACCATCAGTATGGACATCACCCAATACGGACTTAAGGCCCTTCAGGTGGATGCACATGGTCTAGATGAAATGGATAATAAAATCTTAACTACTTTAATCGATAAGTTCAAAGGAGGTCCTGTGGGAATTACCACTTTGGCAACTGCAGTTTCTGAAAATGCAGAAACGATAGAAGAGGTATATGAGCCGTTTTTGATACAGCAGGGATTCATAGTTCGCACTCCCAGAGGACGCGAAGTAACAGCAAGAGCTTATAAGCATCTCGGCAGAATACAAAACAACCAAGAAGGCCTGTTTTAATCCCTTTGTAAAGTAGTGAGTACCCCTTCAAAACATGCAGCATTAATCAAAGAACAAGCTTTGACTTTGGGGTTTCTTTCGTGTGGAATTTCCAAAGCCGGATTTTTGGAAGAAGAGGCCCCAAAACTGGAGCAATGGTTGCACCAAAATCACCATGGACAAATGGGCTATATGGCGAATCATTTTGACAAGCGTTTAGACCCCAGATTACTTGTCCCTGGTGCTAAAAGTGTGGTTTCATTATTATTAAATTATCACACTGATCAAGTACAAACCGACCCGAATGCTCCAAAAATTTCAACTTATGCATACGGTACGGACTATCATTTTGTAATTAAGGAAAAGCTTAAAAAATTAATGGATTTCATCCACAGAAGCATAGGAGCGGTAGAAGGGCGTGTTTTTGTGGATTCAGCACCTGTTATGGACAAAGCGTGGGCTGCCAAAAGTGGCTTGGGTTGGGTAGGCAAAAACACCAATTTGATCTCTAAAAAGGTGGGTTCTTTCTTTTTTATCGCAGAGTTAATTCTCGATTTAGAATTAACATACGACACACCCACAACAGACCACTGTGGTAATTGTACCGCTTGTATAGATGCTTGTCCTACAGAAGCACTCATCCAGCCCTACCAAATAGATGGTAGTAAATGCATTTCATACCTCACAATCGAATTGAAGGAAGCAATACCAGAGGATTTTAAAGGTAAAATGGACAATTGGGTCTTTGGCTGTGATGTCTGTCAGACAGTATGTCCATGGAACCGCTTTTCCACTCCCCATCAAGAACCTCAATTTGATCCGCATCCCGATTTACTAAAGATGTCAAAAGGAGATTGGGACGAGCTTACAAATGAGGTGTTTACAACCGTTTTTAAAAACAGCGCCGTGCAACGTACTAAGTTTGAAGGTCTAAAAAGAAACATTAAGTTCCTTTAAAGAGGGAGAACCAACTTTAACACAGGATCCGAATTACTAATTAATACTTCAAGAAACCCAAATAAAAGCCATAAGGATAGATTACTCCTTATGGCTTTTTTCAATTTTATTTCAAGGTAGATTCTCGGGCAATTACTTTATTCTTTAAAAGAATTTTTTTTACTACAATCTCCTCGTTTTCTTTTTTGGATTGTTCTTCATCCAAAAAAACTTCCATGATTTTTGCCCCCATAGTGCTTATTTCATGATCTACTGTGCTTAATGATGGAGAACTATAAGCGCTGATGTTGCTGTTTCCAAAGCCCATTATACTTATATCTTTGGGTATTTTCACTCCTTTTTCATTGAAAAAACGCATTGCTCCAAGAGCTAGGGCATCATTAAAACAAAAGAGCCCATCTATTGTAATTTTTTTGTTGTAGAGTGTTTTGGCGAGCGTGTAACCCTCCTCTGCGTTACCTTTTTCAGCTAGAAGTATTTTTTCTGAATCGAAGGGGAGCTTGCTGCTGTTTAACGCTTCTCGATAGCCCAGATAACGATCAATCGAATTTTGTGGGGTTAGTGGTCCTCTAAAATGAGCAATTTGCGAACAACCGTTTGCAATTAAATGATTTGTGGCATTTAAAGCGGCCTCTTTATCATTCAAATAAACTCGATTGCAATTGACTGTCCTAGCTGTAGTATTAAAAAGTACTAAAGTAGTTGTATTGGATTGTATGTCGACTAAATGACTGTAGTCTGAAGTAGTGCTTGATAACGACATAATGATGCCATCTACTTTTTGTTGTAAAAATCGATTGACAAGTCTTTTTTCAATTTCTTCAGACTCTTTGGAACAGCTTACTAGTATGTTATAACCTAAATATTCGGCTTTTACAAGAATATCTTCTGCTATAGTTGAAAGCAAAGAATCTGTAGTGTTAGGAAGAATAAGAGCTATAGTCTGAGACTTTTTAGTTCTTAAAAAGCGCGCATGTGTATTGGGTTGATATCCTATTTTTTTCACATAAGTATTAACTCTTTTTTTTGTGTTTTTACTGATATCGGGATAATCATTTAAAGCCTTAGACACAGCGGCTGTCGATAGATTAAGTTCTGAAGCAATTTGCTTTAGTGAAGACTTCATCAAGATTTTATTAGTTAAAGGTAAAGTTAAGATAAACTAAAACGATTTAGTAACTATTTAGTAATTTTTTTAACAATTAATTAAGAATTTCGATAAAACATCGTTATTATTGTGTTTGATTTAAACAAATCAACTATTAACTATATTAATTAATTAAACCAAATGATGAAAAAAGAGTTCTTAAAAAAGTTCTTGTTTCTCTTCGCTTTTGTGATGAGTGCGGGAATTTACGCTCAGTCAGTTACTGGTGTTGTAACGAGCGATGACGGTCCACTACCCGGTGCTACACTACTGGTTCAGGGGACAAACAATTTTGCCACAACTGATTTTGATGGTAATTTCTCGATTGAAGCTTCTCAGGGAGACATCCTGATCGTTTCTTTTGTGGGTTATCAAACACAAGAAGTATCAGTCACTGGCGACAATTTAACCATTACATTGGCTCTTGGAAATTTACTTCAAGAAGTTATTGTAACAACAGGTTACGGTACTCAATCTAAAAGAGACATTACAGGTGCAGTATCAACAATTGAAGCAGATGAATTAACTTCTGTTCCTGCGACTACTTTCTCTCAACAGATGCAAGGTAGAGCTTCAGGTATTTCGATTGTAAGTGATGCAACTCCAGGTGGTGAGGCAACAGTTCGTATCCGTGGTTTTGGTACTATTGGAAACAACAATCCCCTCTATATTATTGACGGAGTACCTTCGCAATCACAAGGAAACCTAAACCCTCAAGATATTGAGTCTTTGCAAATTTTGAAAGATGCTTCTGCAGCTTCTATCTACGGATCTAGAGCAGCAAACGGGGTAATCATTATCACTACCAAAAAAGGTAAAGTAGGTGCTGGAAAAATCACTTACAGCACTTTCTACGGTTGGCAAACTCCTGAAAAAGACGTTGATGCACTAGATGCAAGAGGTCTTGGAGAATATCTTTACTTAGCTGACTACTACGCAGGTAAAACACCTTCTCACGGTCAGTATGGTTTCAGTGGAACACCTGAAAACCCACAAATCTCTATTCCTAACTATGTATTCCCTAGTGGTGCAAGTTCTGTTGATGAGTCTTTATACTCATTAACTCCTAGCAACATTTACGCGATTACACGTTCTGCGGATACAAACTGGTGGGAATTGATGACAAATAACAATGCACCTATCATGCAGCACTCAATTGATGCTAGTGGTGCCAATGAAAACTCACAATACGCATTCAACGCTACATACTTCAGCCAAGATGCCGTTATCAAGTACCAAGGATATGAAAGAGCTTCAATCCGTGTCAACTCTTCTACTAAAACCTTAGAAGGAAGACTTGAAGTAGGTGAGAACTTTACTTTATCTCTTGATAATAGAAAAGGGGGCTATGGTAACGACGGTGAGCAAAATGCTGTATCCGGTGCATACAAACACCACCCACTACTACCTAATTATGATATCGCTGGTAACTTTGCTGGTTCTCGTGGTTTGAACTTGGGTAACAACTACAACCCTTACGCTACACAATTTAGAAATCAAGACGATAGAGCGAGAAGAGCGAGAATGTTCGGAAATATTTACGCTGAATTGACTATTGCAGAAGATTTTAAATTCAAATCTAGCTTTGGGGCTGATATCACTACCCGAAGAGCTTTAGACATCGGAAGACCTCAACCAGAATATGTGGAAGGTAACTTCATAAACAGCCAAAGCAGTTCTCAAGACTGGGGTTATGAGTGGACTTGGACCAACACCCTATCATGGGCAAAAGTACTTAATGATATTCACGATATAAGTGCTTATGTAGGTGTAGAAGCGATTGAAGGTTTTGGAGAATACTTCGGAGCTGGAAGACAGCGTTTCCCATTTCAAACAACTTCAATTATTAGTTACTTGGATTTAGGAAACCAATCTACTGCCTCAAACTATGGTAATATATACAAAGACTTTTCTTTATGGTCTCAGTTTGCTCAAGCAAACTACCAGTACAATGAAAAGTACTTGGCGCAGTTTACTGTTCGTAATGATGCTTCTTCACGATTCAAGCAAGCGACAAACAGCGCAATCTTCCCTGCATTCAGTTTAGGATGGAGATTGTCTGAAGAAGACTTTATGTCTGGTGCTTCTTGGGTAGATGATTTAAAATTACGTTATGGATGGGGTAAAACAGGTAACCAAGAAATTGGAGACTACAATGCTTACACACAGTTTAGATCTTCTGCATACAACTCTGGTTACCCAATCGATGGTAGTGCGTCTGATCCAACATTAGGATACGACCCAGCACAATTTGGTAACCCTGCAGCAAAATGGGAAGCAACAGTTTCAAACAACATCGGTCTTGACGCTTTATTATTTGATCAAAAGATGACTGTTGAATTAGACCTTTGGAACAGAACAACTTCTGACTTATTACTTACCGTTCCAGTAATTTATTCTGCTGGGGATGCTGGTGCACCAGCTGTAAACGTAGGTGAAATGTACAATGAGGGTATTGATTTTGCAATCAACTACACAGAAGATATTGGAGAATTTACAGTGTCTTTAGGAGGTAACATTTCAACTTACCGCAACGAAATCCTTAAATTAGATGAATTCGATACACCAATCTTTGGTTCTAACCGAAGAGTACCTGCGTTAAACATTACTGAAGTAGGTAGTCCAATTTCTTCTCTTTACGGATTCCAGGTTGAAGGAATTTTCCAAACACAAGCGGAAGCTGATGCATGGGCTCCTTATGGAACTACAGGTTACAACGCTCCAGGTAAATTTAAATATGCTGACGTAAACGGAGACGGTCAGATCAGTGATGCGGATAGAACAATTATCGGTAATCCACACCCTGACTTTGTTTATGGTATCAATTTAAATGTTGCCTACAAAAACTTCAACTTGAATGTATTTGGTAATGGAGTTCAAGGAAATGACGTATACAACTACGTACGTTATTTTGCAGACTTCAACACCTTCCAAGGAAACAGATCAAGAAGAGCATTAGAAGAGGCTTGGCAACCAAGCAACCCTTCTGCTCCTAGATCTCAGTGGGTAGCTGCTAATCCAAATGCAACTTCTCCAATCATGGATGCGAATGACCAAATTAGTAGTAGAACGTCTACATACCTAATTGAAGACGCATCTTACTTTAGACTTAGAAATGTTCAGTTAACTTACACTTTTGCAGATTCATTAAATGAAACTCTTGGGATAAGTGGTGGACAGATTTATTTCCAAGGTCAAAACTTATTAACCGTTACTAATTACTCGGGTCTTAACCCAGAAATTCAAACGGGTAATGATATTCAACTTGGATATGACGGAGGATTTATGCCAGTGTCTAGAACGCTGACT
>VMCW01000120.1 GCA_008081175.1 Flavobacteriaceae bacterium | reverse complement strand
GCTAATAAAAGAACAGGGGCTAGTGTACTAAAAATGATAATCAATCCTCCCATAGTAGGAGTCCCCTCTTTCTCTTTTTGCCCTTCTAATCCCAAATCACGAACTGTTTCTCCAATTTGCTGCTTTTTTAAAAAAGCAATCATTCTTTTACCAAAAAGCATGGAAAAGGTCAAAGAAAACAGTACTGCCAAAGCTGCTCTAAAAGAGATATATTGAAAGACACTTGCCCCTGGAAATTGAAATTGGTGTTCTAAATATTCAAAAAGGGTATAAAGCATATTACTGTGTTTTTTTAAAAATATTTCGAGCTATTTCCATATCACTAAAAGGAAAACGTTTTCCTTTTATTTCTTGATAAGACTCATGTCCTTTACCTGCTATTAAAACTATGTCACCTTTTTGAGCCAACTGATGAGCCATTGCAATAGCCTCTTCTCTATGCGTTATCTTTAGAGCTTTATTAAAATACTCTGGAGCAACTCCAGCCATCATATCCGCTATGATTTTTGCTGGATCTTCCTCCCGAGGATTGTCTGAGGTAAAAAGGACTTTATCGCTTAGTTCCGTAGCAATTTTTCCCATTAGGGGTCTTTTTTCTTGATCCCGATTGCCACCACATCCAATCAAAGTAAAAACTGTTTCGTTTTTTGTACGAATTTGATTTATGGTTTCCAATACGTTTTTTAGTGCATCTGGAGTATGTGCGTAGTCTATGACTACAGTAACTTTTTCTGGTGTTTGAAAAATTTGAAAACGCCCTTCCACACTTTTCATTTGACTGAGATGCTTTAGGACATTTAATTGAGGAATTTCAAAAAGATCTGCTATGGCAAACACTGCTAGTAAATTTTGAACATTAAATTGTCCAACTAATGGTGTCCAAACCTCTTGATTTTGAATTTTTAACAGCATCCCAGTAAATTGAGACTCCAGCAGTTGTGCTTTATAGTCAGCGTGCTGTTTTACAGCATAGGTATATTTTTTTGCCTTGCTGTTTTGCATCATGAACAAACCATTTTTGTCATCCAGATTGGTCAATGCAAAAGCCGTTTTTGGCAAACCGTCAAAAAAACGTTTTTTAACATCTCTGTAGTTTTTGAAATTTCCATGGTAATCCAGGTGATCGTGTGTCAAATTGGTAAATACACCTGCAGCAAAGGACAGACCCTCAGTACGGTACTGTGCTATTCCATGAGAGGACACTTCCATAAAGCAAAAACAAACCCCTTGTGCTACCATATTATGCAAATGATGGTTTAGTGTAATTGCATCGGGTGTTGTATGGCTGTTATCAAGTGTTTTAGTTGCGTATCGGATATTCACTGTAGAGAGCAATCCACTTTGAATTCCCTCTGCGGTAAAAAGCTCATAAAGCATTGTAGCAATGGAAGTTTTTCCATTGGTTCCCGTAATACCAATTAATTTTAATTTTTCTGATGGGTTGTTATAAAAATTGGATGCAATAATTCCAAGTGCTTTCGAAGTGTTTTCTACTACTACGTAAACTACATCTTTTGCTCTTTCCTTAGGAAGCTTTTCACATATGATAGCTAGAGCTCCTTTTTCTATGGCTTGTGAAATAAAATCATGACCGTCAACCTGAACCCCTTTTTGAGCGACATAAAGGCTGTCCTTTTGAGTCTCTCTACTATCAAAACTTATTGATCTGATCATTACTTTAGGGTTTCCTGAGATCCCTTCAATAGCAACCTTATACAATATGTCTTGAAGTGTTTTCAATTTTATTCCAATTCTGTTTTTTGAGATTTTTTCTCTGATGATCCTAAGGTGACAACCCCTTTATATCCAACTATTTCATCAGGTTGTGTTTTACTAAAGTTAGTTGTCTTTATTGCTTTTTTCCATTGAATATTTTGATCGTCATCGGGATCCTTTCTCTGATCTAAGGAACTCAAAACCTTAGGGTTCAGTGTGATCTCAAAGGGGATGTTGTTAAATATCTTTTTGGCAATTTTTTTGAAAACAGGTGCTGCCACAGTAGCTCCATAATATCCTTTTGATTTATTGGGCTTATGAATAACCACAATACAAGAATACTTAGGTTTCTCAACCGGGAAGTAGCCCACAAAACTGGAGATATATTGCACATTCCCTGAGGTGTAATCAACCTGACAGGTTCCTGTTTTCCCTGCCATTGTAAGTAAAGGATCCTTAATACTGTGTGCTGTACCCCAATTTTTATCTACTACATTGAACATCATCTGCTGAACCTTTTCTAAGGTTTCTCGAGAACAGATAGAGGGGTTCAAAACCTGTTTTGAGAATATTTTTGTCGGAGTATTCCCCAAATTGCTAATTTGACTTAACAATCGAGGCTTTATTAATTCACCTTCGTTTGCAATAGCATTATAAAACGCTAAGGTTTGAAGTGGAGTTAAGCTCACACCATAACCATAAGCCATCCAGGGCAAGTCCAAACCATCCCAATCAGGATCGGTGGGATAGGGAATTTTAGGAGTTCCTTCACCTCGAATAGAAAGTCCTAAGGGCTTGTTTAATCCCATGTTGTACAACCTGTCCACGAACTGTTTAGGGTTGTCTTTATAGTTGTCATATACAATTTTTACCAGTCCTACATTGGAAGACACCTCAAAGGCCTTGGCGGCAGTCAAAGTACCATATCCTCCTCTTTTAGAATCTTTTACCTTATATTTTCCATAAAAATAAAGCTCTCCATTTCCTGTTTCTATAAGTGAGTTTTCATCGATGTACTTGTCTTCCAAAGCAGCTATCATTCCCATCAATTTGAAAGTGGAGCCAGGCTCATGTGTTTCTCCTACGGCATAATTTAATTTTTCATAATACTTGCCCTCTTCTGTCCTACCTAAATTTGCAATGGCTTTTATCGCTCCCGTAGCTACTTCCATCACTACGACTGTTCCGTGCTCTGCTTCAAATTTTTCAAGTTGAGCCAAAAGTGCATTGTGAGCTATATCTTGGATATTTACATCTATTGTGGTATGTAGATCAAATCCCTCTGTTGGTTCTTTTTCATTAGAATCACTAATGGGTTTCCATTGTCCGTTTGCTATTTTTTGCTTTAATCTTAATCCATAATCCCCTCGCAAGTACTCTGAGAAGGCCCCTTCAAGACCCACTCTAAAATAAGCTCCGTTTTTATCTTGCAGCTCATAACCTATGGTTCGCTCCGCAATTTTTCCAAGCGGATGCTCTCTTTTGATTTCTTGCTCTACAATTAGCCCCCCTCGGTATACATTTTGATTAAAAATGGGAAAGTTTTTAAACCGCATGTACTCTGAAAAGGATAAGTCTTTTGCAACCAACCAATACCTGTTCTTTTGTTTTCGTGCTTTTTCTAATTCCTGTAGAATTTGACTTGAAGGCCTGGAATAAATCTGAGCTAAAGAGTCTGCAAGGTCTTTTTTGTGTGTTTCAAATAAATATGCCGAGGGAGTAATGGCATCCCAATGTAGCTCATAACGAGAAATGGAAGTTGCCAATATATTGCCGTCAGCAGCATATATATCCCCTCTACTGGGCTCCAAAACCGCATTTTTGACAAGTGTTTCCGGCTCAATCCCTAGATCCTTGTCATTTTCATAAAATTGAATATATATGAGCTTACCAACCAAGACCAATGCAAATAGAAAAAGAAAAGCCGCTAACAGATAAAACCGCTTCATGAGTCTTTTGGATGTGCCTAAATTATTATTCATCAGTTATGTTTATTTTAATGGGAGGCTGAGTTGCAGGCCCAATACCTTTTTCTGATAAAACACTAGTTACAGTTGATTCCTTTTCAAGAATCATGAGCTGTTTTTTTGTTTCGATAAAATCACTCTTAACTGCTTTTAACTCCGTATTGAGGGCAGCGATTTTAAAGATTTTATTGTCCGCACTGTGGCCACTAGAAATCATAATGACTGCAAGTGTGGATAAAAAAAGAATCATTCTCCAGTTTTTAAAGGCATTTTCTTTAATAAGAAATTCGATATTCAAAATGGAAATCAAACGTTTCATCTTTTTTCTGCTATTCTTAATTTGGCACTACGCGCTCTTGGATTGTCTTTAAGCTCTTCCTGACTTGGAACAATCAGCTTGCCTATTTTTCTTAATTTGCTTAAAGAATTTCCATAAAAATCTTTTTCTTCTTTTCCCTCAAAATTGCCGCTCTGAATGAAACGTTTTACAAAACGATCTTCCAGTGAATGATAGGAAATACACACCAATCGACCCCCTGGATTTAACACTTGAACAGCTTGCTTTAAAAAAGACTGCAGAACCATTAGTTCGTTATTTACCTCTATGCGTATAGCCTGAAAAATTTTTGCTAAAAATTTATTTTCAAATCGTTTGGGTGTGAGTGATTTTACAACGTCAATCAAATCAGAAGTCGTTGTTATTGGACCTTCTTCTCTAGACATACAAATAATTGAAGCAATTTTTCTCGCATTTCTCAACTCCCCAAAATGGAAAAATAAATCTGCCAATTGTTCTGCTTCATAAGTATTGATCACCGTGAAAGCATCCAACTCCTGGTTTTGATTCATTCGCATGTCAAGCCTGCCTTCTTTGCGGATTGAAAATCCACGAGCTCCTTCGTCAAATTGATGTGAAGAGACTCCAAAATCTGCCAATATTCCATCGACCGCTTCTACCTTATGATATTTCAAATATTGAGAGAGATGGCTAAAATTTGCAGCTACAAAATCAAAACGATCGTCCAAAGGAACATTTTCAAGGGCATCTGTATCCTGATCAAAACCTAGTAATCGACCCTTGGGTCCGAGTTGTTCTAAAATTCCTCTGGAGTGCCCCCCTCCCCCAAAAGTAACATCGACATAAATCCCTTCAGGACGTATATTGAGCCCCTGAAGTGCTTCGCTGAGCAAAACTGGATTATGATACTGAGTCTTCATTTTTGTCTCCCATTACTTCTTCTGCGAGGGCTCCAAAGTCTATCGCGGCAGCATCAATCGCTTTTTCATAAAGCGACTTATCCCAGATCTCAAAAATATTAACAGCAGAAGAAACTACTATGTCTTTTTCTATTTTGGCGTGTTTTATCAAATCTTTTGGAATCAAAAGACGACCAGAAACATCCATTTCTATTGTTTTTACCCCTGCTGTAAATCGACGGATGAAATCATTATTCTTTTTATTAAACCTATTCAACCCATTGACTTTCTCCATCAATTGAGTCCACTCCTTCATGGGATACAATTCCAAACAAGGATTAAATACGGCACGCTTCAGTACAAAACCTTCAGTAAGCATCCCTGCTAATTGCTTTTTTATAGCAACTGGCATCATTATACGCCCTTTGGCATCTGCTTTACATTCGTATGTCCCAATAAGATGTTGCACTGCTCGCTTCAGATTTGTATCAAATATAAATGATATTTACCACTTTTTACCACTTTTTACCACATTGTTAATAAGTTTTCCCACCCTTACTTTTTTTTACCTCAAACTGCCTTAGAAATAAAAACAAAGGCTAATTTGTAATTGTCTATATTTGAAAATTAATTTCTTTCTTAGGAAATAATGAATAACATCATTCAAGAAGAAGAATTTCGCTATGTTGAGTCTGGCGAAGGGCAACCGATTATTATCCTGCACGGGTTGATGGGTGGTTTGAGTAACTTTAAAGGCGTAATGGATTATTTTCCTTCTAAAGGGTATCGGATTATCATTCCGGAACTCCCTGTTTATACGCTACCTGTGTTGAACACTTCTGTAAAATCTCTCTCAGAGTTTTTATTTAAATTCATCAATCATATGGGGCTGAATGATGTTATTCTGTTAGGTAATTCATTAGGCGGTCATGTTGGTTTACTATTTACTAAAAACCACTCAGAACTGGTAAAAGGGCTCATCCTAACAGGCAGTTCTGGGCTTTATGAAAACAATATGGGTGATGGTTATCCCAAAAGAGGGGACTACGATTATATCAAAGCAAAGAGTGAAGCTGTATTTTACAATCCTAAAGTCGCTACTAAAGAAATTATAGATGAAGTGTTTGAATCTGTAAACGATCGCAATAAGTTAGTTCGTACGTTAGCTTTAGCAAAAAGTGCAATCAGACATAATATGGCCAAAGAATTGCCAAAAATGAATACCCCAACAGCAATTATCTGGGGAAAGCAAGACAGTGTTACTCCTCCCAATGTTGCAGAAGAGTTTGAAAGCTTACTCCCGGATGCAGACTTGTATTGGATAGACAAATGCGGTCATGCACCCATGATGGAGCATCCGGAACAATTCAATTCGATTCTAGAAGAGTGGCTAGTCTCTAGAAAGTTCTAGAAACCATGCGCATCAAAACTGCCCGATTTATAATTAGTAATTCAGAGGTTAAAAAATGCCCACAGTCACCCTTACCTGAGTATGCCTTTATAGGTCGTTCCAATGTAGGGAAATCTTCATTGATCAATTCACTTTGCAACCAAAAAAGTCTTGCAAAAACCTCTTCAAGACCGGGAAAAACACAATTAATTAATCATTTTTTGATTAATGAAAACTGGCATTTAGTAGACTTACCCGGCTATGGCTATGCTCGTGTTTCCAAGGCAAAGAAAAAAGTGTTTCAATCTTTCATTACAAATTATTTCAGGGAAAGAAAACAATTAATTTCTGCTTTCGTATTGATCGATATACGTCACCAACCCCAAGAAATAGACCTCAAATTCATAGAATGGTTGGGCAACAATGAAATACCTTTTGCTTTGGTCTTTACAAAAGCTGATAAATTAAAACCACAAGCAGCAACAAGAAATCTTGAGCAGTATAAAGAAGAGATGCTAGCTACTCTTTGGGAATCACTTCCCCCTATTTTTGTTACCTCTTCTTTAAAAGGAACGGGGGGAGATGCTCTTTTAGCTTATATCGATGAACTCAATCAACTTTTTAGAGAGAGCTCTAAGTTTTAAGATTTTTTAAATTCCAATTTTTCAGCAAAATAGTCACAAAAGTCACGCATTGTTGCAGTCATCTTTTCGTCCTGTGTAGCGCTGTAAAAAGTATCACTTAAGGACAACAAGGTTTGATGAAAAAAAAGCTGCATTTGATCCACAGGCATATCTTTTACCCACAAATCCATCTTCAAGGTCTCTTGCTTTTCTGCATCCCAAAAGGAAAGCAACATCGCTTTAGCTTCCATATTAGCGATCCCTCCATCTGGAGCGGTCCAATTCATTTTTTCTGGAATATTGTTTTCATCCAAATTTACATCAATAGTGATCTGAGTTTTTTTATGAATAGCCATTAGCGGTTGGGTTTGTATTTTGATTGATTAAAAAGTTGTTGAGCAGGGAGTTCTAACCACTCCCTAAGAGGAACTTCTGGATACTGATCTCTATGGCTTTTTACGATTTGCCATCCAATCCATCTTCCTATTTTACCAGGAGACTCATTATCCAATTGAAGGTAAAACTTTGAAAATGGAGCGGGCTTTAGAAAGCGCTCAACCCAATCAGGATCTGTTTGATACAAGCCCTGATTTTCGATAAAATACTGCCAAACATAGAGTTCATTTTCTTTTGCCCATTCTAGTTCCTCACTTGTATATGCCATTTTATCTTCTTCCTTTTCATGAGGTAAAAAAAGATCTTGTAAGTATAGTTTTTTTCCTTCATAAATCATTTGAGCTAAAAAAGTTCTTTCCTCTGGAGCAGGAATAAGTGCAAAGCTTAGCTTTTCAACAATTTGAGAAGGAATGTATTTTCGATCTAATTCTTTTCTTATGTAATTTGGAATCCCTTCATAGAAAGGGTGATCAGAACCTAAAAAGGTATCCAAAGAAAGCAACAACAAACTATCAAAA
>VMCW01000158.1 GCA_008081175.1 Flavobacteriaceae bacterium | reverse complement strand
TGTTTTAAAAAGCATGTACTAAAGTTTAGCGGCTGCCTTTTCCAATAATCTTTTAGTCGCCATGATCCCTTCTTTTTCAGACAGGCCATCACCTTCAAATTCCACACCGATAAATCCTGTATATCCACCTTCTTTTATAATGGTAAGTAATTTGTGATAATCTAAAATGGTCTCTTCTCCCTCAGCATCAAATTCAAAAGACTTTGCACTCATTCCAAAGGCTTTTGGGAGCATCTCAGAAACGCCTAAATAAGGGTCATAAGGGTTATCACATTTATTGTCTTTCAAAGAACCCCAATTTTCACTTAAACAGAAGTTTCCAAAGTCTGGAAGGGTTCCACAGTTACTGTAGCTCACTTGATTGATTACTTTCATTAACAGACCTGCATTGGATGATTTGCCTCCGTGATTTTCAACGATAACATTAACCCCTAGAGGTTCTGCATATGAGGCTAAAGTATTGAGACTTTTGATGGAGTTTTCAATCCAGAGTGCTTCATCCTTTTCTCCGTGTAGGTTCACTCGTATTGCTGAGCATCCCATTTGATGAGCTGCATCAATCCATTGTTTGTGATTTTCTTCTGCTGTAGTGCGTTCTTCTTCATCAGAACTGGAAAGATCTCCTTCGCCGTCTATCATGATCAAAACGTTCTTCATTTTATATTGAGCTGCAAGAGTGTTGTTTTTCTCTACAAAAGCAGTTAGAGCCGCCGCTTTATCTTCGCTTTCATAAACGTCTTTGTACAGTTGACTCACATATTCCAGGCCGGTGAAGCCCATTTCATTGGCGAGTTTGGCAAATTCGTAAGGAGAGATGCCTCCTTCTCTAAAAGACCTGTTCAGAGACCATTGTGCTAGAGATAGATCAAAAAATAATTCCTGAGTCTCCCCTTCTTTTTTTGTTTCGTTTTTGCAAGAAACAAAACCAGTGGTTGAAAAAAACAATAAACATATAGCTAGTAGAGGAGAATATAAATTTGGTTTCATAAATACGATTGAATTAAACTTTTATTTAATAAATGAATCTAAATTTAACTAATTATCAAATAACAAAGCACTAAATAACTATATTTGGTTTACTTTCTTTCAAAAACAAATAATAAAACAAATGGAAACACAATTTGACGCGATAGTTGTCGGAACAGGAATCAGCGGTGGCTGGGCAGCGAAAGAACTTTGCGAAAAAGGACTAAAAACACTGGTTCTTGAACGAGGACGTATGATCAAACACGTCGAAGATTATCCCACGATGAATGATGATCCATGGGATTACAAAACAGGTGATGTGATCACAAACGAAACCAGAAAAACACAAGGTAAACAAAGTAGAACTAGATATACAACAAAAGAATCAAGCAAACATTTTTTTGTAAATGACTTAGATCACCCCTACAACGAAACCAACCGTTTCGACTGGATGCGTGGTTACCATGTGGGAGGGAGATCCATCACTTGGGGTAGACAATCTTATCGCTTAACGGACTTTGATTTTGAAGCAAACCTTAAAGAAGGTGTTGCTGTTGACTGGCCCATTCGATATAAAGACATCGCCCCTTGGTATAACTATGTAGAAGGGTATATTGGTGTCAGTGGTCAAAATGTGGGACTTCCCCAATTTCCTGATGGAAATTACTTAAAGCCTATGGATATGAATTGTGTAGAAGATCATCTGCAGTCTTCCATTTCAAAAGCATATAAGGATAGAATACTAACTATAGGTAGAACAGCTATCATTACAGAAGGGACAAAACCTGGATTGGGTAGAATGAGCTGTCAATACAGAGCACGTTGTATGAGAGGATGTCCTTTTGGAGCATATTTTAGTAGTGTTTCTTCTACACTACCAGCGGCCGAAAAAACAGGAAACATGACTTTGAGACCCAACTCTATTGTTCATGAAGTAATGTATGATGCCGATAAAAAAAGAGCAACAGGTGTTCGTGTCATTGATACAGAGACTAAGGAAGTCATTGAGTTTAAAGCTAAAGTGATCTTCCTTTGTGCTTCTACAGTAGCTTCGACTTCTATCTTGATGCAATCCAAATCGGAAGCATTTCCAAATGGTATGGGTAATGCATCAGATCAATTAGGTAGAAATATTATGGACCACCACCTTGGAGTAGGAGCTTCTGCTTCTACTGATGATTTCCAGGACAAGTATTATTTTGGAAGAAGAAACAACGGAATCTATATCCCTAGATTTAGAAATATTGGTGGTGATACCAACCAAAAAGACTTCTTGAGAGGCTATGGTTATCAAGGGGGAGGTTCTAGAGGAGGCTGGACTTCAAAAGTAGCTGAAATGGGATATGGTGCACAATTTAAAGAAGAAGTACTCAAACCAGGAAACTGGAGTATTGGTTTAGGAGGTTTTGGTGAAGTTCTTCCCTACGAAGACAACCGTATGACCTTGAATTACGAAAAGTTAGACCAATGGGGCTTACCGACGGTTACTTTCGACGCTACCATCAAGGAAAACGAACGCAACATGCGAAAAGACATGCAACAACAAGCTGTTGAAATGCTTGAGAATGCAGGATTTAAAAATGTTAGAGGGTACGATGGTGATTATGCCTTAGGATTAGGGATTCACGAAATGGGTACCGCACGTATGGGACACGATCCAAAAACTTCTGTTCTCAACAAACACAATCAAGTACACGAAGTACCGAATGTTTTTGTAACAGATGGATCATCAATGACCTCAGCAGGAAATGTAAACCCTTCCCTTACTTATATGGCTTTGACTGCTCGTGCAGCAAACCACGCTGTGGAAGAATTGAAAAAAATGAATCTTTAATACACAATATAATGGATAGAAGAAAAGCATTAAAAAATATAGGAACAGGTATCGGTGCTATAGCAGTGACACCTACAGTAGTTGGTTTCTTTCAAAGCTGTCAATCAGCAGTTAGTTACACTCCTGTCTTTGTTCCACAAGAAGATTTTGGAATGTTATCCAGTATTATGGATTTAATTATTCCTAGTACAGACACCCCAGGAGCTATTGAGCTTAAGCTACCTGAGTTTTTAGATGCTTATGCAGATGGGGTCTGGAATGAGGACAACAAAGCATCTTTTAAGGAAGGTTGGGCTGCCTTTAAAAGTGCTGCTCTTGAAGCTTCTGGAAAAGCAAATGCAGGTCAATTGACAGCAGCAGACTGGGACGCAGAACTAGCAAAACATTTAAAATCTGGGAACCCTCCCGCAAAAGGAGACCTTGCTGCAGGATTTGCAAATCAATTGCGTAGCCTTACGGTAAATGCATACAAAACCAATGAGTTTATTGGAGAAAATGTACTTGCTTATGCTCCAGTACCTGGAGATTACAGAGGATGTGTGGATCTTGAAGAGACGACAGGAGGGAAATCCTGGTCTTTATAATCCAATAGGATTTGGGAATTTTATTTCTAGTTAATATAGTCACTTAGAAAGGGGTATATTCATCTAATTCATAACCTTTTTCTTTTTTAGACTTTTAAGGAGTATAAATTAAAAATGAAATCCCTATTCAAATATAAGGGGAGTGATAACCAATATCATTCCCCTTATTTTTTTACTCTGACAACAGAATCAAAATTTACCTTTCAAGAGGGAAAGAGTTAAAATAATTGGAATTTATTTCATTTAAATTTCATCTATATTCAGAGTTGTATTCTTTATTTATGTTAAAAGACGCTGAAAATAAATGAACAAAAACTTAATTTTTAAAATTAAGGAAGGCTATTTTCTTGAGGATAAATACTTATAAAATGGTTTCGAATTTGAATAGGCGTCAATTGGTTTAAGTTTAGGTCTACTTGCATAGCTTTACTATCCACAAAAGGCATATGGCAAGAAGCACAATCATTGAAGTTGGCATTGGCCAAGCTCAATGTTTTTTGAGTGTGTGCCTGACTTTGATGACAACTAATGCACTTTAAACTAAAGTTTTGAAAGTCACCTCTTTCTTGTTCATGAGGATCATGACAAGTGGCACAATCCATATTTTCGGACATCTTAAAGCATTTAGAGTCTGTTAAAAGCTTGATTTGATTAGCGTGAATTTCTGGTTGTGGATTATTTTTAGAACCCATATTACTTTTTAATAAAAAGTCATCTAGATTATCCCCAACTTGATAGGAGAAGCTTGAGATAAATTTTCTGTTTTCTTGATCCCACGCAGGTTGACGAAAACCAGAATGACAAAGAGCACAAGCATCCATTCTTTGTTTTTGGGTTAATTCGCTGTATTTTAATATGTGTTGTCCTTCTTTTATTTCGGGATATTCCCTGTGAAAAACAACATGCTCTTTCACATCGCCGTGACATCTCTGACAATCAATTCCAAGCACTATATTATTAATATCATATTTATTGGAAATCCTATTTGCATTTGACTCTATAGAGGCTGCATAGGTACTGTGACACTCCATACATCTGGGTACTACAGCTCTAGTATTGTTTATTTGGGATGCATAACCAGGGCTATTAATCCATCCTTCCATTGTTCCTATTACAGAAGCTTGATTTTGAAATAATTGATCTTCATTCCAATACAAAAACGATTGTCCTCTATAACCGGACCCTATTGTAATATCCATCGGAGTGTGGTACACAGGATTTGGATTGCCTAAAACATAAAAATCTTGATAAATTGTTTTTCCTTCTTTGGTGATTTCTATTTTGGTACCATCATCTAGATTGATATAATTAGGCTGTGAATTTAAAATCTGATTAAATGCGCTAGCATCTGTTTTAGAAGAGGTGTTGTAATGAGCTGTCTTTTTATGAGCTTCTACTATATCTTTATGGCATTCAGTACAAGTTTGCATGCCTAAATACTCCAAACCGTTTGCATGAGTTGCAATTGGCTCAATTTCTACAAATTCACTTTTGAACGAATTACAGGAAAATAAAGATAAGACCGTAACGAAAGACATTAGCACTTTACTACAAGTAAGAACACTGGTATTAAAAAAATTAGAACCGAATAGCATTTTACTTTTATCGTTAGTGAATGAGACTTTTTAAGTAAAAATATGGAACAAGATACCATTTATTATTTACTATTATTTTAAATAAAATCTGAAGATGTGACTTTTGTTAAAATAGTCAACTACTAAAGTGAAGGTATAATAACAAATGAGTTAAAGAAGAGATATCTATATAATCTCATATCAAGTTGTTGAAGAAAAGCCTCTATCAAAACTCTAAAAGTGAGATAAAGTCGCAACTCAAAAATACCATGCAACTTATCGAAGAAAATGGCAAACCCATTATCAATTAAGAATATAGTTTCATCAGGAAACTAAAATTCTACAACTGAGAATTGATCCAGTTTTCAATTTTCTCCTCTAATAAAACTAAAGGTAAACTTCCCGAATTCAGAACTTGACTGTGAAATGCTCTTACATCAAATTGCGCTCCGAGTTTTTGTTCTGCTTTGGTTCTCAGGGTTCTGATTTTGATCTGACCCATTTTGTAAGACAGCGCTTGACCCGGAGTGGCCATGTAACGTTCAATTTCAGAAATGATAGAGGCTTCCGACTCGGCTTCATGGTCTAGCGAATATTGGATGGCTTGTTCTCGTGTCCATCCTTTGCTGTGCATACCCGTATCTACTACCAAACGAATCGCGCGGTGCATTTCCATACTCAACATACCAAAATATTGAATGGGATCGTCATAAAGACCTAATTCCTTCCCTAGAGATTCTGCATACAATGCCCATCCTTCTACAAAAACGCCCAAACTTTCGGGATGTAAAAACTTAGGCAAAGCCTTGTTTTCTTGTTGCAAGGACAACTGATAGTGATGTCCTGGAATCGCTTCGTGAAGAAACAGCGCTTCGTCTGCAAACTTGTTGTATTCAGAAACGTTGGGAATGGGTACATAAAAAATCCCGGGTCGCGAGGCGTCTTTTGTTCCAGGAACATATTCTGCACTAGCCGAAGCCTCACGAAAGGCTTCTGTTCTCCTGACTACAAAATCTGCTTTGGGCGTTAATTCAAAAACCTGATCGAACTTGTCATTAATTTTTTCCTTTATTCGGTTGAAATTAGCAATAATCTCTTGCGGATCTTGAAAAGGCATCTGTTCTGGACTGTTGCGAATGAATTCAAGAAACGCTTTGATATCTCCTTTAAATCCAATTTGATTTTTAGCCTTTTCCATTTCCAATAAAATACGCCTAACTTCTTGCTTCCCTAATTCATGGATTTCCTCTGCCGTTAGATTGGTTGTCGTATGAAGCTTTATTAGGTAGTTGTAGGTTGCTGCACCATTAGGTAAAGCACCAATACCAGAAGTTGTTCTGCAGACGGGTAAATATTCTGCTACCAAAAACTGCTTGAGTTCAGTGTATTTTGGTCTTAGTTTGGTTTCAATAACATTATGGTATTCTTCCGCCAAACGATCCCGATCCGATTGGGATATTCCCTCTGGCATAGACTGAATGGGTCTATAAAACAAATGTTTCTCAACGGGTTTCGTGATAAATTCCTCCAGTTGAACTATCGTTTTTTCGGTCAAAACTTTAGGCAATACAATCCCTTTTGCCATCCCTTCCTTCATGTTGGCAACAGAGGTATCTAAAAAGGCGATGTAATCGTCCAGTCGCTTTAACCAATCTTCATAGTCTTTGACTGTAGTAAAAGGATGTACGCTTCCCCCAGCGCCTAATTGGGCAACATACAAATGCAAAGACTGTACTTGAATGAGTGGAGTCAACTCAAAACTCGGTAAATTATAAATTGGTGACGTAGTAATAACCAACGGATTTTGAAGGCCTTCCAATTTCACCTCACAATCCCATTGCATCACCTTCATACTCAAAAGATCTGCCGTTGAAAGTTGCGCAGTATCGATTTGAGCTAAACGCTTTAAAAAAACGGAATATTCAGCGATCAAGTCGGTTTGGTAGGCATCAGAAATATAATTGGCTATATACTCATTGTATTGTAAATTACCCCCTTTTGTGGCTTCTATGGGATTGATACGATCTTTAAATTGATAGTACTCCTCAAAAATTATTGCTAAGGATTTTGATGCTGAAGCCCTTGTCTGCTCTTGATTGCAAGCGCAAAGTGACAGCATCAGAAAAAGAAGACTTATAGTGTGTTTCATTTGTTACTATTTATTTTTTATAATTTATCCAAAGGCTGATACGCATTGGTAATGGCTTTCAGCTGAGAAGGGTCTCGGGTCATTTCCCATCTGCCCAGGGAAACAGGAATATTTCCAATTCGGTTGAGCTCATCAAAAAAAGTTTTGATAGAAAAGTGCTCTTCGTTTAGTTTGGCCACTTCCATCATCATTTCTTCAATCAAATATTTCCCAGTGATGTAACTGGTTCCATAGCCCGGTTGTCTCAAATACAAATGTTGTTCAAAGAGCAAGAGTTCTTTTTCAGTCTTCATCCAGCCCCTGGGTGTATATTCGGAATGAATTTTTCCAGCCTCTGCCATGGGCATCAAATTCGCGTGGGCATACAAAGAACCCAAACCACGAGCCGCACGTTGGGCAATGAGAATATAGACAATTTCTCTCGCTCTTGGATTTTTATCATAAAGTCCCGCATGCATAAACATTTCCTCTACTGCGGTGGCCAGTCCTTCATTTCGCGAATCGAAAATATTGTACAAAAGGGCTTTTTCTCGTATTGGATTTTGATGGGGTTCTTGATCCATACGTTCCAATTCAAACCAATGATAAAAATGAGAGAAAAGGGGTTTTGGATCCAAATGTGCGGTGATCCAAAAAAAGTTTCGCGTCCCTGCAGGGATATAGCTCCCCAGATGAGGCTCTAGCGCTGTGGAGAAATAGTCTTTTACCGTAACCATTTCATTATGATCTAAAAATTCCAATAA
>VMCW01000204.1 GCA_008081175.1 Flavobacteriaceae bacterium | reverse complement strand
TGTACTCCTTTTCCTTCTAAGTGTTCTTTCAGGTTTTTCATAAAAAGTTCTGGGGTACTATGGGCATCACTTTCATACCAAAAAGCCCCGTCTATATCCATTGGTGCGTTGGGCTGTAAATTTAAAATTGCATCTCTGTCGTAATGGTTTACTTCGATTCCCAAATCTTTTGCCCAATTAACCGTCTCTGCCTCTTCGTATTTTGCCTTTTTGGTTTTATAGGCCATCAGCAAACCTTTACTTTCCAAATGGAAATCAAAATTTTTGGATTGTTGCATCTTCAAATACAACGCTTTGCTAAAGAGATTGATTTCTAATAAACTTTGCATGGAACGCTGAACATGAACTGGAGTACAGGCCCTCATAAATTTTAACCCCCAACGAATTAAATTTAAATCTGCTCTGGGCTTGATGTAAAATGGACTAGAGGCATTAAACATCCACCGTACTCCCTTGGTCACCATCCCAGGTGCTGCCATAGGAATGATATGGCTAGGGGTTAAATATCCAGCATTCACATAAGAAGCTCCAGAATCTAATTTTCCTTTGTCAATCACCTGAACCTCATGACCCTCCTCAAGTAAATAATAGGCAGTGGAAAGTCCAACAATACCCCCTCCGATGACAATTACTTTCTTTTTGGTCATGTCAAATCACTTGAAATCCTTTAACATATGGGTCTTCTGGATCGAGAATAAGTTGATTGTATCCTATTATTCGAGCGTTGCCCTGAATACTAGGAACAATTCCTTTTTTTTCTCCTATCCTAGCTTCTGCCTCTACTCTACCCATAAAAAGAGAGCCAATGATACTTTCGTGGACAAAAACATCGCCAACTTGAAGTTTACCCTTGGCAAACCATTGTGCCATTCGTGCTGAGGTGCCTGTTCCACAAGGCGATCGATCAATTGCCTTGTCGCCGTAAAAAACGGCATTACTTGCGGTTACTCCCTCATGTGTGGGCTCACCTCCCCACAACACATGAGTGCAACCTTTAATATTTTTATCTAATGGATGCTCAAATTGGTGTTGAGCATTTACTTTTTCTCTTATTTCTCTACTCCATCGAATCAAGTCTCCAGCAGTATAAGCAGCTATCCCTTTAAAATTTTCTTGTATATCAATAATGGCATAAAAGTTTCCTCCATAAGAAACATCTATCTTCAAAAGACCTAGGTCTGTACAGTATATCTCGAGATCTGTTGCAGAAAGAAAAGCAGGCACATTGGTGAATTTAACAGCTGTTACTTTTGCGCCCTTTTGTTCATAGGTCGCTAAAACCAAGCCTGCTGGAGTTTCTACACGAAGATGGCCGGGTTTTTTGGGCTGGACCAGTTGTTCCTCCAATAGCACCGTCAAGGTGCCTATTAACCCATGCCCACACATAGGCAAGCAGCCACTGGTTTCAATAAATAAAACCGCGACATCATTTTCATCGTTCACAGGGGGATAGTAAAAACTACCGCTCATCATATCATGCCCGTGGGGTTCAAACATCAATCCTGTTCGTATCCAATCGAACTCCTTGAGAAAATGCATTCTCTTTTCTCCCATAGAAGCACCTTCTAGTTTGGGCTTTGGACTTTTTACCAAACGGACAGGGTTCCCAGCAGTGTAGGCGTCCACACAATCAAAGAGCACTTTTTCGTTTGAATTCATAATTTCGTATTGGTCTGCTTTCCATTTACAATCCTCATCAAGGACAATGGATTTTCGTTTTGAAGTGGTTCAGGCAGTAGGGCATTGGGGCAATCTTGATAAGCAACAGGGCGCAACCATCGATAAATAGCATCTGTACCTACCGAAGTGTACCTTCCGTCTGTGGAGGCAGGATAGGGCCCGCCGTGCTGCATGGCTTGGGTTACTGCAACCCCTGTTGGAACTCCTTCAAAAAGCAATCGTCCTACCTTACTTTTTAGAATATTCATTAGGGGAGTTGCCTGAGTCATCTCCTCTTTGTCAAACAAAACGGTAGCTGTGAGCTGTCCAGGTAACGCTGCTGCTGCTGCTTGCATTTCTTCCATGGACTTACACCTTACAAAAAGACTAAAAGGTCCAAAAACCTCCTCTACTAATTCGGGTTGTTCCAATACTACCGCTGCCTCTACAAATCCTAAAACCGCACTGTTTTGGTCCACTCGAGCTAATCTGACCCCTTGATTCCTCTGAAGTTCCTTCAACTTGTCAGCGTAGTTTTTTTCTATAGAGTCATGTACCATAGGAGGTAAAGCGGATTTTTGGAGTTCCTGAAGTACCCTATTGAAAAGAGTACTTTTACCGCTTGGATCACAAAACAAAACCAAGCCCGGGTTTGTACAAAACTGTCCCGTGCCCAAGCAGATGGACTGCCCTAAAGTAGGTGCTAAACTTTCATCTTTCAATACTCTATTTTCTAGAATAAAAACGGGGTTTACACTTCCCATTTCAGCAAAGACAGGAATAGGCTCTGCCCTTTGCTGTGCCAGATCATATAAAGCTTTACCTCCTCTAAAACTTCCAGTAAATCCAACTCCCTTCAACAAGGGGTGAGAAACTAACGTGGCCCCCACATCGTGAGAAACTCCTCCTAAATGGGAAAATACTGCTAAGGGAAGTTCACAAGCAATAAGTGCTTTGTGAATAGCTTCAGCTACAAGAGCACTGGTTCCCGCATGGTAGGGATGAGCTTTGACAATCACTGGACATCCTGCAGCCAATGCGGAGATGGTATCCCCTCCGGCTGTAGAAAACGCCAAAGGAAAATTGCTGGCTCCAAATACTGCTACTGGTCCAATGGGATGAAGCATTTTTCTTAAGTCGGGCCCTTGAGTTGAAATAATGGGCTGAACATAAGTACCTTGATCAAGCAGTTCTGCAAAGCTTTGTATTTGTCCTTGGGTACGATCAAATTCTCCTTGTGCTCTTCCTTCCGGCAAGGCAGATTCCTCTTGATACTGTTTCAACAGTTCTTCTTTTATCTCCTCTAGCTCTTGCTGTATTGCTTTTAAAAAAGCACTTCTTTGATGAAAAGTAGTTGTAGAATACACATCAAAAACAGCTGCTGCCTTTTGAACAGCTTCATCTATTTGTGCAGAACTCGCTTCCTGGAAGAGGGTGGGTAAAGGAGTATTGGTTCTCGGATTTACTGTTTGAAAAACAGCTGTTCCCGAAACTTCTTGCCATATTCCTGCCACCAAATTTTGTGGTCTTATCATGCGTATTTTCTGTAATCTAAATTTTTAGGACGCTGTTCCAATCCTTTTTTGATGATTTGTTGAACCCGTTCTAATTCAGCCCCTTTCAAGGGTAATCTAGGAGGTCTTACATGGCCTGTTCCAAGAGCTGTAGCCAATTCACAAAGCTTAATGTTTTGAACCAATTGGGGTGAAATATCCAATTCTAATAAAGGTAAAAACCACCGAAAAACAGCTCGAGCTTTTTCAATTTCATTGGCCTTGCAGTACGTGTATATTGCAACAGTTTCTTCAGGAAAGGCATCCACCAAACCCGCAACCCATCCATGAGCACCCATCAGCAAGGTTTCCATTGCGAGGGTATCTACACCGCATAAAATCTTAAATCGATCACCGAAACGATTGATCATTCTTGTCACATTGGTTACATCTCGAGTGGACTCTTTTACTGCAGTAATATTTTTGTGTTTTTCTAATGAAGCAAACATGTCTAAAGTGACCTCTATTTTATAATCCACAGGATTGTTGTAAATCATTATAGGTAGCTGGGTGGCTTGAGCGACTTCAGAAAAATAGGCTATCGTCTCCTCATCTGTTGCCTTATAGCGCATTGGCGGGAGCAACATTAATCCATCAGCACCATCAGCTTCTGCTTGTTGTGCAAGTCGAACTGCTTCAGAAGTTGCTTGTTCTGCGATATTCATAATAACAGGGATCTTTTCTTGGACCTCATCTAAGGTAACTGCCAATAGCTGTTGCTTCTCCTCTATAGTAAGGGTACTTGCTTCTCCAAGTGTTCCACCTAAAATAATCCCATGCACTCCGGCTTTTAGCTGATGAGCAAGATTGTTTTTAAATGCGTTTAAATCTAAATTTCCTTGAGCATCAAATTGGGTAGTAATAGCTGGCATTACTCCCTCCCAATTAAATTGTTTCATCTAGCCTGTTTTTATGTTTCAAGGGTCTAATATAAGTTTTTAAAAAAAGATTTTTATATTAGAAAGAAACATCTTGAACCTTCTACAATCCAAATTCTCTTGAACACGAAACATCTTTATAATAGCCCTATTGGTGAAATCCAATTTGAATGCTCTGAAACTCATTTAAAACAAATGGCTTTTGTGTCAGAAAAAAACAAAGATGTATTTACTGAACCTTCTACTGCTCTAGCAAAAAAAATAATACGATCTCTAGAAGACTACTTTTTGAAAAAACAAACCTTCCCTTCTATACCTCTGGAACTTCAAGGAACCTCTTTCCAGAAAGCGGTTTGGAAACTACTTGCAAACATCCCTATAGGAGAATCAAAAACGTATGCTGAAATTGCTGCCCTTTATGGAAACCCAAAAGGGGTTCGTGCGGTAGGAACAGCCCTTGGAAAAAATCCCGTTTTAATTGTACTCCCATGTCATAGAATTTTGGGAAGCTATGGGGCACTAACAGGGTATGCTGGAGGATTAGAAAAAAAAAGATGGCTTTTGGAACACGAAGGATATCCGATTCAAAAAACCTTAGCTTTGTAATTAAAAATGAAACGATTCTTTAGCACATTAATTTTTATTGTTTTAGTTGCTGTAAGTCTTTTATACCTTTCAGACTACAGTTACTTGCTTCGCGCGGTCACTAAAATTTATTTTACTGGGCACACAACCGCTTTCCTATCAGACTATCAACAGTTTGAAAACAGAGTACTCCCTGCTTCAGAAAATCCACAACCCTGGCCGCTGCATAAAAATTATAATTCAGTCGATTTATCTGAGCGCTTAGAAGTCTTTCATCGAGAAACCAAAACGGTTGCTTTTGTAATGTTTAAAAACGATAGCCTTTATATTGAAAAATATTACGATGGCTATGGGCCAGACTCCAAAAGTAATTCCTTTTCAGTCGCAAAAAGTTTTATCTCTGCCCTTTTGGGAAGAGCCATCAAAGACGGTAAAATAAAGAGTTTAGACCAAAAGGTTAAAGAGTTTATTCCTGAACTTCAAGGTCCCTATGCTGATCAGGTAACCGTTGGTGATCTCTCTAGCATGGCTTCTGGACAAAAATGGGATGAAGCCTATTACTCCCCTCTTTCGGTAACAACTGCGGCTTATTTTGTAGAGGATCTTGGAAAACTCATCTTACAACAACCCATAGATGAAGCCCCTGGAAAAAAATACATTTATAAAAGTGGTACAACACAACTTTTGGGTATGGTACTCACAAAAGCAACAGGAAAAAGTCTAACAGACTACCTCTACGAAACACTTTGGAATCCTATGGGAGCTGAGTATGAAAGCTATTGGCAGATTGACAGTGAAGAAAATGAACTTGAAAAAGCCTATTGTTGTATTGCATCAAATGCTAAAGACTTTGCCCGTATGGGCAAATTATATAAAGACTATGGAAAGTGGGAAGGCCAGGTACTTCTGGACTCTAGCTTTGTAGCTAAATCGATTCAAGCTCGTTTTCCTGAAAGTCCTGAATACGGCTATGGCTGGTGGCTAAAATCCTACAAAGGTCATGATGTGTTTATGATGCGTGGTCATTTGGGACAGTACGTTATGGTTTTTCCTAAAGAAAATATAATTCTTGTTCGATTAGGTCACACCAAAGGACCAGATGGACCAACCGGAGATCCATTCACTCCAGACATTTATACCTATATGGACGCTGCCTTAGAACTCAATCCTGATGCTGACTAATCTCAACTTACACAAGATTCTATTTTTAGATATTGAAACCGTACCCCTTTACGAATCTTTTGATCAGGTTCCTGAAATAGAACAACACTACTTTGATGAAAAGACAGCCTATCAACGTAAAGAAGGACAAACTCCTGAAGCGTTTTATGAGAGAGCAGGTATATGGGCTGAATTTGGAAAAATAATATGCGTTTCCGTGGGTTATTTTACTCCAAATAAAAACCCAAGAGCCTTTCGGTTAAAAAGCTTTTACGGAGAAGAAATGAACTTGCTCAATGAATTCAAAACTTTAGTTTCCAACTATTTTAGTTCCAAAACACATCTTTTGTGCGGACATAATGCAAAGGAATTTGACTTTCCCTTCCTCGCTAGAAGGATGTTAATAAACGGCATAACCCCACCCAAGCCCTTACAACTCTTTAATAAAAAGCCATGGGAAGTGCCTCATCTAGATACGCTACATCTATGGAGATTTGGCGACTATAAACACTACACTTCCCTCAAGCTGATGGCGCATGTTTTAGGAATTCCTTCTCCAAAAGAAGACATAGACGGTAGTCAAGTGGCTGGGGTGTATTATAAAGAAAAAGATCTCCCTAGAATTGTTCGTTATTGTGAGAGAGATGTGATAACAGTCGCTCAAATTTTCTTGAAATTACGTAATGAAAAACAGTTAAAGGAAAATGAAATCACTCACGCAAGCGATTGCTAAATAAAATGAAAAAAAGTTTTATAAATCCTTCAAAACCAGTGCTTGTTGTTGCAGAAAATCTTTCTCTATCAATAAGGGATAAATCCATATTAAAAAAACTTTCCTTTTGCATCTATCCTGAAGAAATTCTGGCAATTGTAGGTGAATCTGGTAGTGGTAAGTCCATGACCGCATTGAGTCTTATGGGATTGCAACCCAAAAATGCTGTACTTGAAACCGACCGTCTTTCCTTTGATTCACAAGACCTTACTACACTGAGTGCCAAAGAAAAAGAAAAACAACGAGGTAACGCCTTGGGTATGGTTTTTCAAGAACCCCAATCCAGCTTAAATCCTTCCCAAAAATGCGGAAAGCAACTCGAAGAAGTGCTAAAAATACATCGTTCCCTTGAGAGAAAAGAACGTCGGAGAAGAGTGAAAGAGGCACTCGAAGAAGTACAATTGCATTCTACAGATCGAATAATAGATTCCTATCCTCACGAACTAAGTGGGGGGCAAAAACAACGCATTATGATTGCAATGGCTTTGCTCTGTAAGCCTAAACTGTTAATTGCAGACGAACCAACAACAGCACTAGATGTTACCGTTCAAAAAGAAATCATTGAGCTACTCAAATCACTTCAAAAAAAATACCAGATGAGTATTCTCTTTATTTCCCACGATTTAGCTCTTGTCAAACAGTTGGCAAACCGTGTTTTGGTATTGTATCAAGGAGAAATAGTAGAATCTGGAAGTGCAAAAACACTTTTTTCAAATCCAAAACATCCCTATACTAGAGGACTCCTTTTTGCTCGACCTAAAATGAGTGAGCGCCTGGAGCGTCTTCCTTCGCTTCAAGATTATCAAGAAGGATTATTCCAGCCTAAAAAAATACCTGATATCACACGAAAAAAACACCATAAAAAAATCTATGCTCAAAAACCTTTGCTTGAGGTAAAGGAATTTGAAAAAACTTATTTCAAAAAAAATTGGCTGGGAAAATCATCCGAATTTAAAGCGCTATCCTCTCTTAACTTTTCTCTCTTTCCAGGAGAAACTTTAGGTCTAGTAGGTGAGTCGGGTTGTGGTAAATCCACACTAGCAAAAACACTAGTCTGTTTGGACCCCGCAACCTCTGGTGAACTGATATGGAACGGTGTAAAAGTGGACTCAAAAAACTCTATACAAGTAAATCAGCTGCGCAAAGAAATTCAGTTTATTTTCCAAGACCCCTACGCAGCCCTTCACCCTTACAAAACAATTGGAGCAACGATCGAAGAAGTACTCAATGTGCACCACTCCAAAGACAAAGTTTTAAATAAGAAACGTTCAGAGGAGCTCCTCTACCAGGTAGGACTCGATACAGCCTTTATTCAAAGACATCCCCACGAACTTTCAGGAGGGCAGCGTCAGCGAGCAGTCATTGCACGAGCACTAGCTGTATCGCCAAGAGTACTGATCTGTGATGAATCTGTTGCCGCTTTAGATCTGTCTGTACAGGCC
>VMCW01000178.1 GCA_008081175.1 Flavobacteriaceae bacterium | reverse complement strand
GTGTCGAGCTTTGGACTCAACTTCTGTAATTCTTTTTTCTCTTTGGTGTATTTCACTATCGTGTTTTGATTTGAGTTCAATAAAATGCTCTTTGGCTTGAAGTATTTTTTCTTTTTTAATCGCTTCAGCATCGAGTTGTGCTTTGTGCTTCATTTCGTCTACTTCTTTTTTTGCAGACTCCAACAAGCGTTTATGCTTCCCTTTTTTTAATATTGTACCAAGTAAAACCCCTATGGCTAAGGCTATTAGTACAAGTATAAAATTGAAATCGGTTTCCATTTTTTTCCTTTTAAAAAAACCTGTATTAGCGTGCTTTTTGTATAAACTCCTAAAAATCAAGTTTGAGGCTACACAATTGATCAAGGATCTGTTCAAAAGACAGCTTGCTTTTACAACTGAAACTCACCTCTCTGAATTAAAAGCTCGTTGAGTTTATCAAAAAAATACTAATACAGGCAGTGTTGTATTACTGTTTACAGAACTTAGTAAGCAGCTAAATGGAGATCTATCAAGCCTATAAGTTCTTGAATTTTATCTTCCTCAACAGTTACAGTTGTCTGAGGATTGTTTTTTGATTGTTCCACTTGAGCTGCATATTGAAGGGAACACATGGCTAGAACGTCTTGTTTATCTCGAACAGCATAATTTTTTTCTAACTGCTGGATCGTGGCTTCAA
This sequence comes from Flavobacteriaceae bacterium, assembly GCA_008081175.1. Classification (GTDB taxonomy): domain Bacteria; phylum Bacteroidota; class Bacteroidia; order Flavobacteriales; family Flavobacteriaceae; genus MS024-2A. The sequence goes on along the minus strand of VMCW01000178.1, from coordinate 7,388 downwards.
TTTTTTTTGCTGAAGCACGAAGCGAGGACTCTTGTTCTGGAGCAACTGAAAGTGGGTATACGCGGTTCGCTATGGTCAATTTAATCTTTAGTAGCTCACTCATAATCTTAATTCATTTCTGAAAGTTGCTGAATACACGTATCAACCTCTTTTATTAAACTATTTATTTTCGTTTTTGCTTGTGTTTTGCCTTCTGTACTGCCGAGTAAATTATTTGCAATTTTTAATGATTTGTTCTCTTCTCGTAACTGTACCATCTGCTCTTTTAACAACTTATTCTCCTCTGTTAGCAATGAGACGGACTCCTCGTATTGAATTAAACTGAGATGGTTTTCCTTCAGCCTATTCAATAAGCCTATCACCTTTTCTTCAAGGTGTGTAAGTGAAGCAGATTTGTGATCCATCGAAAAATTGGATTTTTTACTCACTAACAAATTTATTGAATCTTTTTTCATTTGATGCACACCGTTACGGACTTTTAAAAACTTTAACAACCCAGAAAATTTTGTATTGGTTTTTTGGATTTTTATATTGCGATTGAAAACACGCTTACTTGAAAACCAAAAATTTTTTCTTCTTTTTCTTAGTACACTTTATTCTAAACGCACAATTTGAAAACAAATGGGTGGCTCCCCTAGAGATTCCTATTCAATTATCAGGCACCTTCGGTGAATTCAGAAACAATCATTTTCATGCAGGCTTAGACATTCGCACACAAGGCAGAGAAGGCCTAAAGGTAAAAAGCGTACAGTCTGGTTGGGTCAATAGAATACGGGTAAGTGTCTCTGGATATGGAAAAGCACTTTATATTGAACATCCCGACGGGACCATATCTGTTTATGCTCACCTGAAAAAATTTGGTCCCAAAATAGAATCCTACGTCAAAGAGCATCAATATCAAAAAGAAACCTTTCAAATTCATTTGTTCCCCAAGGCAAATGAGATACAAATTGAAGCAGGAGAGGTGATTGGCTATTCTGGTAATACTGGAGGTTCTTACGGTCCTCATTTACATTTTGAAGTACGAGAAAGCAAAGGGCAACTACCTATCAACCCCATGCGCTATCCCCTAGAGATCAAAGACACACAAAGACCACAAATTCAAAATTTATTTCTTTACAAGGGCATACGCCCCTACAAAAACAGAAAAGAACTTCCTTTAGTTAGAAAAAACGACAGTGTATATACTACCTCAGGCATCAGTGCTTCGGGCAAAATCAACTTTGGTCTTCGCTTGTTTGATAGACAAAGTAATTCTTATAACAAAAATGGAATATACAGTGCTACAGTTTGGTTAAATGGCATAGAACAGTTCTCCTATCAAATGGATCGAATGTCGTTTGATGACTCGAAGTACATCAATTTGTTGATAGATTACAAGGAATACGTGATGAATAAAAGAAGAATTCAACGCTTTATTGGACATCCAAGTCAAAAAATCTCTTTCATTGATAACCAAGGTCCAAATGGAGAATTGAATATTGAAGCGGGAAAATCCTATCAACTTCTAATTGAGGTAAAAGATTATAAAAATAACTCTAGCTATATTGAAGCCTATCTTACAGGAGTCGACAATCTTACAATTTCAGATAAAGAACCCGAAAGCCTTAACCTTCCTACAAAAGACTATCTTTTTCAATTCGAAAATAAATCTGTTTATTTTCCCAAAGGGAGTTTTTTTGACCCCATAAAGCTCACTGTTGAAGAACGAGGAGATACTTTAGATTTGGGCTTACCTTACCACGCGTTAAACAAGGCCTATGAGATAAAATACAAGATTCCCGAAGGAGATTCTTTAAAAATACAACAAAGCTTTTTAGCCTTTTTAAACAAAAACAATAAAACCCGTTTCTTTAGTGCTACAGTAAAAAATGGATATTGGGTCGGTAAATCAAAAACCCTAGGGAGTTTTGTTATCAGCAGAGACAGCGTACCCCCCACTATAGTTCCTGTAAATTTTAAAGAAAAACAATGGTTGAGCAACTACAGCTTTTTGCGTTTCAAAATATCTGACGACTATTCAGGACTTAAAAAATTTAGAGGTGAAATAAATGGGAAGTGGATTCTACTAGAACACGAGCCAAAAAATAACAGCCTCATTTACGATTTTAATGATTTAGAATTTAAAGAAGCTTTACATCATTTAACCATAGAAGCAGAGGATCAAGTGGGAAACAAAACGCTGTTCACAGCTGATTTTTACAGAAAACCAAAAAAAAATATTGAGTAGTTAATTAATCGATTGCAAACTCTTTCAAGGTTTTTATTACGTAATCTACTTCCTCTTTAGTGTTAAATATCGAAAAGGAGAAACGCAAAGAAGGCCACTTTTTGTGTTCTTCGGTTTGAATGCAGTTCAACACGTGAGAACCTGAAGAACTTCCAGACTGACAGGCACTTCCTTTGGAACAAGCAATACCTTTAAGATCAAGATGAAAATCTAAAAGTCCTGATTTTTCATCACTAATAGGCAATGCTACATTGACCAAAGTATATGTGCTCTTTTCTAGTTCACCACTACGACCATTAAAATGAGCTTTAGGAAACACCTCCATTAATGAAGAAATAAAATACTGTTTTAATGAACTTATTTGTTTACGTTCATTTTCAAGATTTTCATACGCTAAGTCCAATGCTTTATGCATCCCTACTATATTATGAACCGCTTCAGTTCCTGCACGAAGACCTCTTTCTTGTGAGCCTCCATGAATAAATGGTTTTAAACCAGAATTTTTTCTTACGTATGAAAATCCTATCCCCTTTGGTCCGTGATATTTATGAGCTGCTGAAGACAAAAAGTCTATAGGCAGTTGTTGCATATTAAATGAAAAATGTCCGATTCCCTGTACTGCATCAGTATGAAAAAGAGCTTGATGCTTATGACATATTTCACCTACTTTCTCGAGATCTAAAAGGGTCCCTATTTCATTATTCACATGCATCAGACTGACCAATTTTATAGAATTGTCACGAGACAAAAGGCTTTCGAGATGATCTAAGTCTGGAGTACCCTTAGCATCGACTTCCACATAGCACACTTTTACATTATGTGATTTCTTTAGAGCATCCAAAGCGTGCAATACGGCGTGGTGTTCCAGGGGAGACGAAATTAGTGTGGTAACGTTTAAATCGTTAACCGCACAATTTAGTATCATATTATCAGATTCTGTACCTCCAGAAGTAAAAATAATTTCTTGAGGTTCTGCATGTAGCAATGATGCAATCCCTTTTCTCGCAGTTTCGATGTAGGTCTTAGCAGTTCTTCCATAGGAATGAGTGGAAGAGGGATTCCCAAAACAGCTCTCCATAACAGTGGAAACCGATTCGATGACCTGTTTTCGCATAGGAGTTGTGGCCGCATTGTCAAAATAAACAGTCATTAACAGAATTACTTATTTTTCAAAACTAGAAAGCGTAGTGATTATTATGCTCAGACATTCATCCAATTGCTCTTCGGTTATCACAAGTGGTGGAGCAAAACGAATAATATTACCGTGTGTGGGTTTGGCTAAAAGACCATTATCCCTCAATTTTAAGCAAATATTCCATGCAGTATCACTTTCTTCTGTATCATTGATTACTATAGCATTGAGAAGTCCTCTTCCCCGAACTTTAGTAACTATAGTGCTCTTATCTATATAGGCTTGCATACCTGCTCGAAATCGCTTTCCTAGCTTTCTTGCATTTTGCGTAAGCTTTTCATCGCGAATAACCTCTAGTGCCTCCATAGCAACAGTGCAGGCCATAGGGTTACCTCCAAAAGTACTGCCGTGTTGTCCTGGCTGAATTACATCCATAATGGAAGCATTGCAGAGTACTGCAGAAACAGGATAGGTTCCTCCACTAATAGCTTTTCCTAAAATCAAAACATCTGGACGGGTATAGGTGGCTTCTTGTTTTTCGCAAGGACCCGCACAAGTACAATTTCCACAAACGGCTAAGAGTGAGCCTGTTCTACCAATTCCGGTTTGGATCTCATCTGCTAGCAATAACACATTGTATTCTGAACACAGTGCTCTAGCTTGACGCATAAAGGAGTCGTCAGGAGTATAAACACCAGCTTCACCCTGAATGGGCTCCACTAAAAATCCTGCTACGTGAGGGTTCGTTTCTAATACGGCCTCTAGGGCTTCAATATCGTTGTATGGAATAGAAATAAATCCAGTGGCATGGGGGCCAAAATAATTCTTGGAACCTGGGTCACTAGAAAAAGAGATTATCGTAGACGTTCTTCCGTGAAAATTTTGATGGCATACTACGATCTCTGCTTTATGATCAGGAATGTTCTTTTTAGTATAGCCCCATTTTCTAGTAATTTTTATTGCAGCTTCTACAGCTTCCGCTCCAGTATTGGATGGCAACATACGTTCAAAACCAAAATACGATGTTACGTATTTCATGTACTCCCCCAATTTGTTATTATGAAAAGCCCTTGAAGTTAAGGTCAACGTTTCTGCTTGCTGTTGAAGTGCTTGAACTATTCTAGGATGACAATGCCCTTGATTTACAGCAGAATAGGCTGATAAAAAATCAAAATATTTTTTGCCTTCTACATCCCATAAATAAACTCCCTCACCGCGTTCTAAAACAACCGGAATGGGGTGATAGTCATGTGCTCCGTGTTGATGCTCTAGGGCGATAAAGTTTTCGGTTTGAACTTGGGTTTCCATAACAAATACATTAACGGATAAAAATTGGAATAAAAATACTAAATAATAGAGGCAAAAACCTAAGTAAAACCTCGTTTTATTTTAACAAGCCTCCTACATTTGCAGCATGGCAAGAAAACGGTTAGAACGCTTTGAAAAAGAGCTTGAAGTTATCGACATCAATGCTAAAGGCATGGGGGTAGCTAAAACGAGTGAAGGAGCCGTGATTTTTATCAAAAATGTAGTCCCAGGTGATGTTGTAGATGTAAAAGTTTACAAAAAAAGAAGAGGTTACTTTGAAGCTGAACCTATTGCATGGATAAAAACTTCTCCCAAAAGGACCACACCAAAATGCGAACACTTTGGTATATGTGGGGGATGTAAGTGGCAACATTTGAGTTATGAAGGACAATTGGAGTTTAAAGAGAAAGGTGTACTTCACAACCTCAAACATATTGGAAAAATAGATGTAAAAGAGGTGAACCCTATTGCTGGGGTCACAAACCCCTATTTTTACAGAAATAAAATGGAATATTCCTTCTCTAACAAAAGATGGTTAACTCCTGAAGAAATAGAAAGTGAGGAGATCATAGAACGCAAGGGGCTTGGGTTTCATAAACCAGGAATGTGGGATAAAGTTGTAGATATTAAAAATTGTTACTTACAAGAAGACCCTTCCAATTCCATTCGAAATGCTGTTCGCGAGTTTGCATTGAAGAATGATTTTGAGTTTTTTGATCCTCGTGAACAAAATGGTTTCTTAAGATCACTAATGATTCGAAATACAACAAAGGGAGAAGTCATGGTGCTGATACAATTCTTCAAAGAAGATGAAAAAAAGCAAAAAGAACTTTTGGAATTTATAAGTGTTGAGTTTCCTCAAATTACTTCTTTGTTGTATTGTGTAAATTCAAAAGCAAATGACACACTTTACGATCAAGAAATTCAATGTTATAAAGGAAATGATTTTATAACGGAACAACTGCATCAACTTCAATTTAAAATCACAGCAAAATCCTTTTACCAAACCAATCCTGTTCAGGCAAAAGTACTTTATGAAATTGCTAAGAACTTTGCTGCATTACAGCCAGATGATGTGGTATATGATTTGTACACAGGAACGGGGACCATAGCGCTTAGTCTTGCCGATTCTTGTAAAAAAGTCATAGGAATAGAATCTGTGCCCGAAGCCATAGAGGCCGCAAAAGAAAATGCCTTACACAACAAAATAACAAATGCCCAATTTGAAGTTGGCGACATGAAAGAGGTCTTTGATCATGCATTCATAAAAAGACACGGAAAAGCGAATGTTGTGATTACTGATCCTCCAAGAAACGGCATGCACGTTGCTGTTGTTGAACAACTTTTAAAACTAGCTCCAGAAAGAATCGTCTATATAAGTTGTAACAGTGCTACACAAGCACGTGATTTGGAATTAATGAAGTCACATTACGATGTATTAAAGAGTCAAGCGGTAGATATGTTTCCTCAAACACACCATGTTGAAAATGTTGTACTTTTACAGCTCAAAACTACCCATGAATAAACAAAAAAACGGTTTTTTAGGTCTTCTCGTTCTGTTGATTCTTTTTGGCTGTGAAAGAGACGACATCTGTATTGAAACCGTTACCGAAAGTCCCGACCTTATTCTATTGATGCTTGACTTTGAGAATCCTCAAAACCGTAAAACACCTTCTGGATTTTCAATACGACCTATTGGAATCGAAAAATCACTACCCAAAACTCCAAGTGATTCACTTGCTCTTCCATTGAAAATTCAGGAAAACAATATTCAATTTGAGTTTATTACAAACCAAGGTTCTGAAAATGAAAACATTGACACACTACAAATCAATTACCAACGATTTGATACTTTCATCAACACGGCTTGCGGTTATCGCTCAAATTTTATTTTGGACACACCTCCAGCACTCATTTTAAATCCTGGGTCCAATTGGATCAAAGGAATAACCGTATTAAAAGACACCATTTCAGATGAAACACGTGCACATTTGGGTATTTTACATTAGTCTTTTAATAGGTTTTCAGTCACTATTAGCTCAGCAGGCAGAAGAGCGTGTTGTGATAAGTGACAGCCTTGGGGTAAAAGAAAAAACGCCTTTAGCTTTGCGCTTTGGAATTGATTTATCCAATCTTGGACGCTCCAGACTCTCAGAAGACTACAATGGTTTTGAAACAGTGGCAGACCTAAGGGTAGGGGAAAATTTCTATTTGGCTACAGAGATTGGACGAATAGAAACTACCAAACAAGTTGAATCAGTAAATTTCACCAGTAGTGGCACATATTACAAGCTTGGGTTTGATTACAATATGTTTGAAAACTGGGAGGGAATGGATAATCAAGTTACTATAGGACTTCGTTTTGCATCCAGCAGCCACGAATTACTTTTAAACAGTTATACTATTTTAGACAGAACCCGATTTTGGCCCAGCTCAGACTTTCCCATTACTAGTGGATATGCTACAGGGGTTCGACCCAATTTAAATGCTCAGTGGTTTGAAGTTGTTGTTGGATTTAAAGTTCAGCTTATTAAAAACACATACATGGGAATGAGTTTTCGGTTAAACCGTTTGATTGACGATAAGCTACCTGAAAATTTTGATAATGTTTTTATTCCAGGATTTAACAAAAAAACAGAGGATAATAATTTTGGTGCCTCTTTGAATTACAGTCTAACGTACCGAATTCCCTTCACAAAAAAATAAATTCTTATTCCT
>VMCW01000045.1 GCA_008081175.1 Flavobacteriaceae bacterium | reverse complement strand
CGGAGTCTTTGTGGAGTGCCTTTGCCCGAGGGAATTAAAGAAAACGATCGTTTTGAAACACCTATAATTACTCCAGCTACAAAAGCAGAGGAGGGGCATGATGAAGATATTTCTAGAGAAGATATACTTAAAAAAGGAATCGTTAGCGAATCAGATTATCTTGTGTTGGAGTCTTACACTCAAAAACTTTTTGAGCGAGGTACAGCCATTGCTAAAAAACAAGGATTGATACTGGTGGATACCAAATACGAATTTGGAAAAACTTCTGAGGGAGAAATCGTTTTAATAGACGAGATACACACTCCAGATTCATCGCGTTATTTTTACGAGTCTGGATATGCAGAACGTCAACATGAGGGACTTCCTCAAAAACAACTTTCTAAAGAATTTGTCCGTCAATGGCTTATAAGTAAAGGATTTCAGGGTCTAGAGGGACAGGAGGTGCCTGTTATGGATGCGGATCGTATTGCCTCTATTTCAGAACGTTATATCGAGTTATTTGAAAACATCACAGGGTTACCTTTTGAAAAGGCTCCTGTAGATAACATTTCTGATCGCATACAAAAAAATCTAGACCATTACTTTGGATAGAGGTCCATTATTCAATAGGTTTTTTGAAAACAATAAATTTCTAGCTGTTCTTTCAAGCACTATAGAAGAATTGCATTAGGGTCAAGGCAACACTAAATTTGATAAATCATTTTTTAACAAGGGTATAGACTTCTTCCGCGGGAGTGTTAGAAGGAAAGCAAATCGCATTTTCATACTTTTTGAACCATGTAATTTGACGTTTTGCATACCGTCTTGTGTTCTTTTTGATTTGGTCTACTGCCTCATCAAAGCTAATTTGTCCTTCAAAATAGGGGAATAATTCTTTGTAGCCTACCGTCTTTAACGGAGATAGGTCTTTATAATCTAGTAAAGCTCTTGCTTCCTGTTCAAGTCCATCTTCAATCATTTTGTCAACTCGAGCATTTATTTTTTCGTACAGAACCGTTCTGGGGGCATGTAAAACCAACATTTTTGAGACAAAACTGCGCTCTTTTTTTTCTTTTCCCAAAAAGGACGAATACGGCTGATCTGCTGTAATACAGACTTCCAAGGCGCGTAATAATCGTACATGATTATTTTGATCGACACGACTATAATATTTAGGGTCTTTTTCTAAGAGCAATTCTTGCAAACCTTTCAAGCCGTGCGTTTGATAAAATAAATGAAGTTGGTTTCTCACCTCTTTGGGAATTTCAGGAAAATGATCAAGACCAAACATTAAAGCATCAGCATACATTCCAGAACCTCCTACCATTATAAGGTAGTCCTTTTTTTGAAATAGAGATTCAATTTTTTGCAGTGCCTCTTTTTCGTAATCTCCAACTGTATAGGTGTCATGAATGGACTTGTGTTGAATAAAATGATGTGGTACTCTTTTTAGTTCATCTGCTGGAGGTACGGCAGTCCCTATTTGCATTTCCTTGTAGAACTGTCTGGAATCACAGGAGAGGATTTCTGTATTGAATCGTTCTGCGAGTCCCAAGCTGAGTTTGGTTTTTCCTACACCGGTAGGACCAGCAATATAAATGAGTGTTTTAGTTTTCATCGTTTAGTAGGTTTCCACACTGGTGGCAATAAATTGAATTTTCTTTATGTTCTGTTTTCATGCAATAAGGACACACTTGAGTGTTGGTGTCTTCTGTGATATTTTTTGTCATTTCAGCTGTTACTATTCCTGTAGGAACAGCTATAATACCGTACCCTAAGATCATAATTATGGAGGCTATAAGTTGTCCAAAAGGGGTTTGGGGTGCTATATCACCATAACCTACTGTTGTTAAGGTTACGATACACCAGTAGATACTCCTTGGAATACTGGTAAATCCACTCGCATCACTTTCAATAAAGTACATTAAACTTCCAAATATGACACATAGGATCACTACGCTAAAAATGAAAACTAGAATCTTTATCCTACTGGCAACAAGTGCTTTAAGTAGGTTGTTGGATGCTCCAATATATGGAGTCAATTTTAAAATTCGAAAGACCCGTAGTAATCGCAAGGTTTTTAATGAAATTAAGCTGTTTGTACCCACTAAAAGTAATGACAAATAATTGGGCAAAATAGAAATTAGGTCAACGAAACCATAAAAACTAAAAATGTAGCTCAGTGGTTTTTTTACAGTGAAAATTCTTAAAAGATATTCTATAGAAAATAAAACAGTAAAAACCCATTCAGCAATTTTTAAATAATTGTGGTAATGAAGGTCTATGGAAGCAACACTCTCCAAGGCAACACAAAGTACACTTAGAAGTATAACACACATTAAAAGAATGTCAAACAACTTTCCAGCGGGAGTGTCGGCTTCAAATATAATTGTATGTAAACGATGTTGCCATTTTTTCATAAGAAGGTTCTTGGTAAAATGGATTTAGGATAAATTATGTTTTTTGTAAAGGTATTAACTTCAAATATTTCTTTCTACTTATAAAGCTATTAATTAATTTTTTGGTATCGGGGTTGTCTTGAATTGGAATCAGTCTGGATTGTAATTTAGTTGTAGATTTAATTTGGTGATTAAGTTCAAAATAACCATAGCCCATTAATTGCTCATTTGCTACATAAATGAATGCTTTTTCTCCGTTTTTCCTTCCTTTTTCAATAAAAAGAAAGTCAGGGTAGGGATACGTCATTGATTCAATTAAGGCTTCCACTTTTTTGATGTAATCTTCAGGCATTTCTTTTCCTGTACATGCTCCATCGCACTTTCCTATAGTGCTATTAAAACAGGCTTGTTCGCTGTGCATGAGGCTGGTTTTTTGCATGCAAATCCCGAATTGGTCCATCCATCTAAATACAGCAGCTTTGGCAGCTTTTTTATTCTTATAGACGCTTAGATAATTGTGTTCTTTTTTTATTTGTTCAAGAATTAGTTTGGGGTAGGGGCTGTCATAAAGTAGTCGGATTCCCATTGGAAACATTCTAAATTTCATTGAATGATTGTAGGTAGGGGCCACTGCTTTAATTTCATTTTGTTCTTTGAGCAGTGTCACAAGTTCACCTCCAGTTAAAGAGTAAGTAACTTCAGCAACCTCATTTTGCAAAGCAACAGCCTTTTTTTGCTTTCCTGTGAGGTGGCTTAACACTCTTTTTTTTACATTATTACTTTTACCGATATAAATGATTTCATGCTCCTGATTATGTATATAATAGACCCCCATTTCAGAAGGAAGTTTGTCTATTATTTTTAAAAATCGAGAGGGGGTTTTATTAGGCTCTAGAGATTGCGTATGTTCCTTGATGATTTTTTTTTCGGAATCTTTTTCTAGTAAGAGTTCAAAAAGTTTGAGTGTAGCCTTTGCGTCACCATGTGCCCGGTGTTGATCGGAAAAGGGAATACCTAAATTTCGTATTAATTTTCCTAAAGAAAAAGCTGGTTGTTCGGGGAGTAATACTTGTGATAAATTGACAGTACAAATTGTTTTACGTTCAAAAGAAAATCCAAGCCTTCTAAACTCTGTTTGTAAAATACGGTAGTCAAAAGCCGCATTATGTGCAACGAGTACGCAGTCCTCAGTTATTTCTACAATTCGTTTAGCTACTTCATAAAATTTAGGGGCATTTCGAAGCATGTTTTCATTAATGCCAGTCAATTTAACTACGAATGGCTGGATGGCTTTTTGAGGGTTGATTAAACTGCAGAATTGATCTATTATCTGTATGCCGTCGTAGCGATAAATTGCAATTTCTGTAATTCCCTCTTCGTCGTAGTTCCCTCCGGTAGTCTCAATATCCAGTATGGCGTACATACTTAATAATTTCGTTCTCCAAATATTTTACTTCCTACACGTATGCTTGTGGATCCTTCTTCAATGGCGATGTCATAGTCTCCACTCATGCCCATAGAAAGCACTTCAAATGAGCTGTATTTTCTATAGAGATCCGCTAAGTTTTTGAATTCAGATCGTATTTGGCTTTGATCCTCTGTAAAAGTTGCCATACCCATCAGTCCTTTAATCACAATATTTGGCATTTCTTTTCCTTGGCTGAGAAGTGAATCTAGTTCTGAAGCATCAAGACCGAATTTTGTTTCTTCTTTGGCAATCCGAATTTGTATAAGGCAGTTGATTATACGCTCGTTTCTAGCGGCTTGTTTTTGAATTTCCTTAAGAAGTTTAATACTGTCCACAGCATGAATAGTATGAACAAATGGAGCCATATATTTGACCTTATTGCTTTGTACATGGCCTATCATATGCCATTGTATGTCTTTAGGCATTTGTTCCCATTTGGTGACCATTTCCTGAATTTTATTTTCTCCAAATGCTCTTTGTCCAGCATCATACGCCTCCAGTAAATCACTAATTGGTTTTGTTTTAGATACTGCGATAAGTTCCACTTGTTGTGGTAAGTCTTCCTTTAATCGTTTTAGATTTTCCCGAATTCCCATAGACTACAAAAATACATTATAAGGAATGATAAAATGAGTGTGTTTCTATTTTATCCTATAAAAAAAGGCTTCCATCGGGAAGCCTTTTTAGAAGGTTTAGATAAGAGTTTTATTGAGCAGCGCTCATACCTTTATCAATTAAATCATAGAATTGATCTAATTTAGGAAGTACCACAATTCGTGTTCTTCTGTTTTTAGCGCGATTTGCTGCTGTGTCATTATCAGCGACAGGGAGGTAGTAACTTCTACCAGCAGCAGTCATTCTAGCTGGATTCACTCCAAAGTCTTTTTCAAGAATACGGACAACCGCGGTAGCGCGTTTTACAGAAAGTTCCCAGTTATCTTCTACTCCAGAAATTTTGATTGGCACATTGTCTGTGTGACCTTCTACCATAAATTCAAGCTCTGGCTTGTCGTTAACAACTGTAGCAACTTTTCCAAGGACTTCTTTTGCACGTTGAGTCACAGTGTAACTTCCACTTCTAAACAATAGTTTGTCGGAGATAGAAACATAAACTACACCTTTATCAACATTAATTTCAATGTCTTCGTCACTTAGGTTTCCTAGAACACCTTTAAGGCTAGTTACTAAAGCGAGTGTTACAGAATCCTTCTTGGTAACGGCATCTTGCATTCTTTGAATACGGATGTCTTTTTCTTTCATACTTTCAAGAGACATTTCTAAGTTTTCTGCTCCTTTTTTAGAAAGTGTAGTGAGGTTACCTATATTGTTGATGAGATCTTGGTTGTTTGCTCTTAAGAAATTATTTTGCTCAGTAAGAGTAGCTAGTTGAGCAAGTGCTGCTTCCTTTTCTTCACTACAGCTGTTTAATTTTACCGTAGTAGAGTCCAAAAGGTTTTTTGTGTTTTGTTGCAACTCCTCTAACTCTGTGAATTTCTTTTGAGAAACACAAGATGACAATAAAATTCCTGATACTAATAAAGCGACTGCTTTTTTCATAATGAGTTTGATTAAATTTTTTAGTTATACAAATTAAATGATTTTATTTTAAATTTTTTGTTCTAATTGTCCGAAAAATCTAACTTTTCTTACAAAATAATCCATCAAAATAGATTTTCTATAGAAATAATTCCTTCTTTTAGAAGCACCATGATTTTTGGCTAGCATTTTTGGATAGTTTTTGTAAAACGCAAAATGAGCTTTTAATATTGCCCAAGTATTTGAAAAATTTAAAGTTAGCATGTAGTTTATTCCTATGAGGCCGTCGAGGAGTAGCTTTTTGAATAAAATTTTATTTCGAATATTGTCTGGGATATTTTTTGTGAGCATGTACAACGAATTCCGGTGATTTAAGTATACTTTTTTACTGGAGTGAGCTAACGTGCCACCTCCTATATGATATACTTTGGATTCACCAACAGAACATACTCTATAGCCTGTGTTGTATGCTCTCCAGCAAAGATCTATTTCTTCTTGGTGAGCAAAAAAATCAGTATCAAAACCTCCTAATTTCCAAAAGACTTCATTGCGAATCAAAAAACAGGCACCACTAGCCCAAAAAACGTCCGTAATCCTGTCGTATTGACCCACATCCTTTTCTAAAGTATTCAAAATGCGACCTCTACAAAAAGGGATTCCGTATTGATCTATATACCCTCCTGCAGCACCGGCATATTCAAAATGATCTTTTTTTTTGTAGTCAAGAATATGCGGTTGTAAGATGGCAATCTCTTTTTCTTTTGAAAACAATTCTAGTAGGGGTATAAGCCAATTTTCAGTAACACATAAATCGGAATTTAACAAGGCATAATAAGGATGCTTAACCTGTTTAAGGCCCTCATTGTACCCTCCTGCATATCCATAATTTTGATCTAATTCTATACATTGCAGTTCGGGGTAATTTAACTTGAACCAGTCGACAGATTCATCTGTTGAACAATTATCAACCATGACTACATCTGCTTGTGGGCTATTGGAAATTACAATATCAATGAATTTTTTAAGCAATTCAATGCCATTGTAGTTTAAAATCACTAAAGCTATAGACTTCATTTTTTTGTGTAATTGGGCAAGGATTCTATAAATGAAATTCGATTTTGTTCTTTGTCCATGGAACAAAAATAATGATTCAAGCCATTGCTCATCATCAAAAAAGGGCAATTAAGTTCCAGGTTATAGCGTGAGATTTGCTCCAACGTACTTTGATTTATTGCAACTGTTGGGGCTTTGCATTCAACTAATATAAAGGGATTTAAAAGAGCATCTGTAACGACGATGTCAAAACGCTTCTTTGTGCCGTAAACAAGGAGTTCTTGCTCGACCCGCATCCATGAAGCAGGATATCCTTTGGTTTCAATCAAGTAATTGATGCAATGTGTTCTAACCCATTCTTCTGGTGTGCAACGCAACCACTTTTTACGGATTCTATCAAAGATAAAGGGTTTATTTTCCTTATTTTTGAGCCTCAGTTCATAGTTTGGAAAATTTAGTTTCTCCATACTGTAAAAGTGCAATAAATTTTTAAAATGCAAGCGTTTACTACGCTACTATCCAAAATTAAAAAGGGAGACTATTCCCCATTTTATCTCTTGTCGGGAACAGAGCCCTTTTTTATTGATGCTATATGCGATACGTTGATTAGCCAATTAGTAGATGAAGCCTCAAGGGATTTTGATTTTGCTCAATTTTACGGTAAAGAAGCACTAGCTTCTGATATTATTGAAGCTGCAAAAAGATTCCCAATGTTGTCCTCATACAATCTATTGGTAATAAAAGAGGCCCAGTTTATGAATCCCTCTGAGTTTGATGCTTTGGCACAATATGCTGCACAACCTATGAATCAATCGATTGTTGTTCTTTGCTACAAGAATAAAGCTTTTGACAAAAGAAAGAAGCTTTACAAAGCCGTTGAAAAAACAGGAGAAATTCTTACGGTCCTCCCTCTATATGACAACCAGTTGGCCCCTTGGATACGCGAGCAGGCAAGAATCAAAAAGCTAGACATATCTCCAATAGCAATAGAACTTCTCGCAAATGCTATAGGAGCGAATTTGAGCACACTTGACAGTGAGTTAAATAAATTAAAAGTTGTAGTAGCAGCGGGAGAAACAGTGACACAAGAGCATATCGAAAAGCATATTGGCATCAGCAAGTCTTTCAATAGTTTTGAATTGCAAAAAGCAATTGGTTTGGGGCATTTTTCTAAAGCCTTTCAAATCATTCAATATTTTAATCAAAACCCAAAAGAACACCCAATTGTACTCACGCTTGCAACCCTACATACTTATTTTCAAAAATTATTGCTGTTAAAAGGAGTGGGGAGTGATCCAAAACGCTTGGGAATCAGTCCTTATTTTATGAAAGAATATCAAGTTGCAGCTCAGCGTTTCAACATGAAACAACTTACACAAGCAATGGAATATGTGTTTGAAGCAGATTTAAAAAGCAAAGGGGTAGATGCAGGAGCTAAAGGTCACAAGGAAGTGTTGGAAGAACTTTTATTAAAACTCTTTACGCTGTAGATTATGGGCTAAAGGGGGAAGTCTTTTGGATTCGACTCGTTCATGATTTTATAAACGGCTTCAAAGATATCGTCTTCAGAAGGTTTTGAAAAATAGTCTCCATCACCTCCATAAGCCGGACGATGTGCTTTTGCAGAAAGCAATTTTGGGCTGCAATCCAATAGGTGAAAAATATCTTGTTTTTCT
>VMCW01000074.1 GCA_008081175.1 Flavobacteriaceae bacterium | reverse complement strand
GTGTAGCGAGAGGGAGACTTGAACTCCCGACCTCCGGGTTATGAATCCGACGCTCTAACCGGCTGAGCTACCTCGCCATTTCGGTGGGCAAATTTATAAATATAATTTGCCAGTACCAACCCCTTTGAAAATATTTTAAAATAAATACGCAACTTCTCCTTTTTTCAATATATTGGGAACCTGAATTTAAATCCATGAGTACCAAAAAAAGTTTTTCTATAGAATACGCCTTTCACGCATCTAAACAATTATTATTTCAATATTTATCGACTCCTTCTGGCTTAGGTGAATGGTTTGCTGATAATGTAAATTCAAGGGGTGAGGACTTTACCTTTATCTGGAACGACGCTGAAGAAAGTGCAAAATTGATTCAAAAGAAAAACAATGAACGCGTTCGTTTTCAATGGGAAGACGATTTTGAGGAAGAAAACGATTGTTATTTTGAATTTAAAATTCAAGTTGATGACTTAACCAATGACGTCTCACTTATTGTTACTGATTTTGCTGAAGAAGATGAAATTGAAGAATCCAAAATGTTGTGGGACAATTCAATCACCAGTCTAAAACAGATATTGGGATCGAGTTAAGTCTAAGCCATGTATAATTGCAACGGAACTCTAGTTTCTGATCTTTCACAAACTTCTCCTGAACTCCTCAGTAGTTTATTCGAAAGTTTTTCAATCCAAGAAGATGTTCGTCTTCATGGGGGACAGATTTTGTTCTGGGAAAAGCATTACTTTAGATTGATTGCCAGTTTGAGAAGACATCGTTTCTTCATTCCTATGAACTATACCATGGAGTTCTTTGAACAGGAAATACAAAAGCTGGGACATCGTATTTCTATTTTAAATAACGCTATAATACACTTGCAATTCTTAAAACAAAACAGTAGTACTGTTTTTATAATGAAAATTCAAGAAGTCGAAGCACTTCAAATTCACTCGAATGACTATACCATAGACTTGTATAAAGAGGCTGAAATAACCTCTGGAAATTTGTCCAATCTTTCAGTAACCAATTGGGGACTTCGGATTATGGCAGAACAGTATGCTAATGAAAATGGTTTACATGATGTAATATTGTTAAACGAACAAAAAAATATAGTTGAAACCCTTATGGGGTCGCTGTTTTTGATCCAAGAAGACACGCTAATCACCCCAAGACTTGAAACGGGATGTCAAGATCTTGTATTTCGATCTGTTTTTATCGATTGGATAAAGAAAAAGAGAACAGACCTTAAATTGGTAGAAAAAGAGTTAAATCCCTTTGAACTACAAAAGTCTGAAGAACTTCTGATACTTTCCTTAGAGAAAGGAATATA
The DNA here is from genome assembly GCA_008081175.1 of Flavobacteriaceae bacterium. Lineage (GTDB taxonomy): Bacteria > Bacteroidota > Bacteroidia > Flavobacteriales > Flavobacteriaceae > MS024-2A. Next base: position 7,025 of record VMCW01000074.1, on the reverse strand, counting down.
TGGAGTTAAACAATATCGAAAGACAAACTACCAAATGGAAAAAATCTCTGTTCTAGCCACTTCTTTCTTCAACAATTTGGACTAATTGAAGCGCGGGTTTTCCGGAGCATTAGACCACATTACATATTTCCCCCCAAGCGCAGTCATACATTCCTGCCACATAGTTACCGATGGTCTTTTGATTAATTCTGTTTGAGATTTGACATCAAAAGGTTCCCATGACTTTTGACTGAGCTCCTCCTCTAACTGTCCTTCTCCCCAACCACTATAGCCGAGAAAAAAACGAATCTTGTCCGAAGAGAGTTTACCAGAACGAATGCGCTTTGTGATTACATCAAAATCTCCGTTCCAAAAGAGGTTGTTTGATATCGGTATACTTTTAGGGATTTCTGATCCGTAAGAATGTATATAAAAAAGACTGTCTGGATCTACGGGACCTCCAAAAAACAGTGGGAATTCAGAATCAATTCCTTCCATTACTTCATTTAAAGTATATTCAAGTTTTTTATTGAGAATAAAACCTAAACTACCAGATGTTTTGTGGTCTACCATTAGTACTACTGCCCTGTGAAAATTAGGGTCTCCTAAAACAACCGGAGTCGCTACAAGTAATTTTCCTGTTTTCATTCACTTAAATGTAAAAAAAAAGCTCCTAAAAAAGGAGCTTTTTATATAAGTGTTTTAAGAAGCTTAGTTTACTGAACCTGATAATTCAGCACCTGCTTTGAACTTAACAACATTTTTTGCGGCAATTTTGATAGTTGCACCAGTTTGAGGGTTTCTACCATCACGTGCTGCTCTTTTAGAAACAGACCAAGATCCAAATCCTACTAAAGAAACACGTCCTCCTTTTTTAAGTGTTCCTGAAACGCTACCTAGTAAAGATTCAAGAGCTTTCTTTGCAGCTGCTTTTGAGATACCAGCATCTGCTGCCATCGCATCGATTAATTCTGTTTTGTTCATAATTTTTTGTATTAAAGGTTATTTAACAAATTTATATGGATTTTTATTTGAGCCGCTAAAAACCTATGGAAATCGGCAGTTTTGTTGATAACTAAGGGGTTTTGTTGATAATGATAAAGAGATTTACCCCAAAACAGTAGCCTCAACATCAAAAATAAAGCCGTTTAACAGGGCTTCAGCAGGCATTCGCTTTTTATTTGGAAGCTGAATTTCCATACAATTTAGATACCCTTCAAGAGTTGAAATAAGCAGTTTCTTTTCTTCAATTACGATTCTTTTGGGGGGGTGATTGTGTTTTATTAAAATTGGGGCGGCTTTGAAAATTTTTACTCTCAGTTCTATTCCATTATTTTGGATGATTGTCCAAGCGCCTGGATGAGGGCTTAAGCCTCTAATTTGATTACACACCCCTTCTAAAGTATAACTCCAATTGATTTGTGTATTCTCGTTTGTCAATTTTGGAGCAGTTTGTTCATTACCAGCCAACACTTGTCTTTGAGGCTCAATACTCCCTTCTTCAATTCCCATTAAGGTTTCTTTTAACAAGGGAGCTCCTAGATGAAGTAGTTTGTCGTGAAGTGTTCCAATATCATCTGTTGGATCAATTGTAAGGGATTTACTCATGAGTATAGCGCCTGTATCTATATCTTCATTAATTAAAAAGGTGGTAACTCCTGTTTGCTTTTCTCCATTTATAAGTACCCAGTTTATGGGCGCGGCACCTCTGTAGTTCGGAAGCAAAGAGGCATGTAAATTTAGGGTACCCAACTTTGGGAGCTGCCACACCATACGCGGTAACATCCTAAAGGCAACAACAACAAAAGCATCTGCTTGAAGAGCTTCCAAGTCCGAAATAAAATCAAGAGCTTTTAACTTATCTGGCTGTAACACTGTTAACCCTTTAGCAAGTGCAGCTAATTTTACTTCAGAAGCTCTGAGTTTTTTTCCTCTACCTGCTTTTCGATCGGGTGCAGTTACTACAGCTTTAATGGGAAAACCAGAATCTATTAAATAATCCAGGCAATAGCTTGCAAACTTTGGTGTCCCAAAAAAAATCAAAGAGGGAAGTGTTTTGTTATTCATAAATCCAACAATATTTGTGGTGTTGATCTTCTACGATGGAATGATTTTCTAATAATTCCCTTAGCTGTATTTCTAAGGCTTGAGGTTCAAAATACAATTTTTGTTTAAGCTCTTGCAACGAATGTGGTTTGGTTTTTAACAAAGCGATCACCTTAGTTTTGAAATCTGTTTCTTCCAAGTAGGCTGATTTACATGAATTTGCTGAACATTGGCCGCAATTGGTTTCCAGCTTTTCACCAAAATAACGAAGTAATGCATTGCGCTTACAATAAGATTCTTCTTTGACATATTGAATCATTGCTCCTACCTTACTTTTTTTAAGAGCGTAGTGTTTTTTTGCTAAATCTAGTACCGGTAATATGCTATAACGATCTTCTCTAGGAGTGAGAGGTTGAATATAAACAGTCGATTCTAGTGAGTCAAATTTTAAGAACCCCTGCTTTTTAAGAGTCTCCAAAGACTCCATAAGGCGTTCTTTTGAACATTTTAAGACCTTAGTCATTTTTGAGGTATTCAGTAAAATAGGGACTCTAGTGAATTGTGGATGCTGTCTTATTAAAAGTTCAAGAACTTGTGCCGAAAATTCTTTTTTTGCAGAATACAAACTGAGCTGCTCAATTGAGGCTGATGTTTTAATACGCAAGTTTGTTTCCTTGTTTTGGATCAACTGAAAAACACCTGCTTGTTCAAATAATTTCAGTGTTCGTTTTATCTTATTTGCACTTCTTTTATAACGGATAGAAAATTGCGGGAGATTTACTAAAAAGAAGCTGTCTTTTCCCTCCCCATAGGCAATTTGCAAAAAATTACAAAGGTCTTTATAGGTGCCTTCAATATCTTGGGGTGTTGGAAGCGAATCCAAAAACTGGCTTTTCAATTCACCCACATCTCCTTTATGAAAAAGCAAATATGCAAAAGCAGGTTTTTGATCCCTTCCAGCACGGCCAGTTTCTTGATAGTAATTCTCAATACTTGAAGGGAGCTGTAAATGAATAATCAAACGAACATCCGCTTTATCAATTCCCATTCCAAAAGCTGTTGTAGCTACCATAAGAAGTGTTTCATTCTGTTGCCAAGCGGTTAACTTCATTTTTTTTTCTTCATCGGGAAGACCTCCGTGAAAAAAATCAGCGTTGAACTTATTCTCTTTTAAAAATTGGGCTAGATACTCGGACTGTTTTCTCGTATTACAATATAATATACCACTTCCCTGATGGTGTTTTAAAAGCTGAAGGATAGTGGTAAACTTGTCCTCTGTTTTCCATATCCTATAGGCAATGTTTGTTCGTTCAAAAGACCTTTGAAAAAAAAGTGCTTTTTCCAAGTTTAAAATGACCTTGATGTCTTTTATTACTTCGGGCGTTGCAGATCCAGTAAGTGCGAGAACTCCTACATGAGGAAAAAGTGTTTTTAAAACACTTAGTGCTCTATAAGCAGGTCTAAAGTCATGTCCCCACTCTGATATACAATGGGCTTCATCCACAGCAACCAATGAGATTTTAGCACTGCTAAGTTGTTGAACAAACTCAGAGTTTAAAAAACGCTCCGGAGAACAATACACAAGATGGTAGTCGCCGTGGATACAGTTGTCCAGTTGTTTAGCTATTGAAAGACTTTTTGGGTGGGATTCAAAATACATAGCCTTGAGACCCTTTGCTTTCGCCTGCTTTACCTGATCTTCCATCAGTGCAATTAAGGGTGAAACAACAAGGACAGTTCCTTTTAAAAGAAGTGAAGGCAACTGGTAGCAAAGAGATTTTCCTCCTCCTGTAGGTAACAAACCCAAAACATCCTTTCCCTCTAGCACTGCATCAATAATTTTTTCTTGCAGGGGACGGAACTGGGAGTAACCCCAGTAGTGCTTTAGTAATTCAAACTTATCCATGCTGTTGGATATATGAAGTTATAAAATCTACTCGAGCCATAACACTCATTTGGGGTACTTCAACAACCTTGTGTTGAGCGGCATAGACCTCTTTCAAAAAAGGATAGTAGTATACGGCTTCTTCAAAAGTCTCCAAACGTTGTTCATCCCTTGTGTAGATTTCCTCCCAGGGGGGGACTAAAAAAACTAAGTCATAGGTAAAAGCCTGAACTTTTTCTTTCCAAAGAGGAGTTGCCTTGTTGATTGCCAATAAATAGGCATATATATCGTGAATACCACGATCGTAAAAAACGGCACTTTCTTTTGATGTAGCACATGAAGTTCCAGCTTCAAACTGTTTTTGTCTTCCCAAAAACAACTGCTCACTAAAATACTGAGGGTCTTCCAAAAAAAGGTTTTCTGTCCCTTTATCACGAGCTGTTTGAATCAAACTCCTAGAATACTCTTCAAAAACAATATGCTGTTTATTCTTAAGCACATCAATGATACTTGTTTTTCCTCCACCAGGACTTCCACTTATGACGACTCTTTTGTTCGTATTCATTTTTACAACTATAAAACCAGTACCTTTACACAAAAGTAAGAGCCTAAATGCAATCCAACACTCCTTCAGAAGATTTTTATTCACGTTTTTATGACCAACTCAAGACTTCCCAAGATTGGCCCGGACCTTATTTATTTAAATTTATTGTTAAATCAGAATCAGCTCATTTAGTAAACTTAAAGTCGTTATTCGATTCTACAGAAGCAGTTTTCACAGAAAAAAAATCGTCTAAAAATACTTTTACAAGCTTGACGATTAAAGTTACCATGTCCAATCCCGATCAAGTGATCGATATTTATAAGAAAAGTAGTACTTTAGAGGGTGTTATTGCTCTTTAATTACAATTTATCTTTTCGAGTTGAATTGATTTTTACTAATTTGCAACATATTTATTCTACACCTTTCTACTAGCAAAAATTTTATGGAAACCCTACAATACAATACCAAAAGATCGCAATTGATCATTCCCGAATACGGAAGACACATACACAAGATGATTTCTTTAGCTAAGGCGGAAACCAATGTAGAAGAACGCAACAAAAAAGCGAAAGCCATTATAGGTGTTATGGGGAACCTCAATCCACATTTGCGTGATGTCCCTGATTTTCAACACAAACTTTGGGATCAGTTTTTTATCATGGCAGAGTTTGATATCGATGTAGAGTCTCCCTTTGAGCGTCCACAAAAAGAGCTCCTTGACATGAAACCAGAAAAGCTGGCTTACCCTCAAAATCATCCCAAATATCGATTTTACGGAAGCAACATTAAAAGAATGATTGATGTAGCTATTCAATGGGAAGAAGGTGAACTCAAAGAGGTACTTGTCTTTACAATTGCGAACCATATGAAGAAAAACTTCTTAAGCTGGAATAAAGACACTGTGGAAGATGCAGTAATATTAGCCCACTTAGATGAACTCTCTGAAGGTAAACTTAAAGTTGCCGCTTCTCAACTCCCCTTGAGTGAGTCCTCTGATTTATTGAAATTCAAAAATAAAAATGGAAATGGTCCCAGCAGCAACCAAAGTAAACCGAGAAAACGCAATAGAAAACGATATTAAATAAATGGAATCATTTGTTATTGAAGGGGGGCATAAATTAAAAGGATCGATTACCCCTCAGGGCGCAAAGAATGAAGCTCTTCAAATACTATGTGCAGTTTTACTAACTGAAGAAACCATTACCATACATAACATCCCAGATATTGTAGATGTCAATAAGCTCATTCAATTGCTTAAAAATTTGGGTGTAGAAATAAAAAAACAGTCTGCCGGTAGTTATAGCTTTAAAGCAAAAAAAATTGACCTTAACTACTTAAAATCCGAACAATTCAAGACAGATGGCAGGGGTCTTCGCGGCTCCATAATGCTGGTCGGTCCTTTATTGGCTCGATTTGGAAAAGGAAGCATCCCTCGTCCTGGAGGAGATAAAATTGGTCGAAGACGTCTAGATACCCATTTTGAAGGATTAGTAAAACTCGGAGCTGAATTCAATTATGACAGTAAAGACTCCTTTTACAGTGTTGAGGCTAAACAGCTCAAGGGCGCTGACCTACTTCTGGACGAAGCCTCAGTGACTGGTACTGCTAATATTTTGATGGCTGCTGTTTTGGCTAAAGGCAGCACCACCATATACAATGCTGCCTGTGAACCCTATCTGCAACAACTTTGCAGCATGCTCAATCGCATGGGAGCTAAAATAAGTGGAGTAGGGTCCAATTTGTTGACTATCGAGGGGGTAGAATCCCTTGGAGGAACAGAGCACACTCTTTTGCCGGATATGATTGAGATAGGAAGCTGGGTGGGCCTTGCTGCAATGACACAAAGTGAAATTACAATCAAAAATGTCCAATGGGATTCTCTTGGTCAATTACCCACTGTTTTTAAAAAATTAGGAATAACTATAGAAAAAAGAGGTGACGATTTGTTTGTTCCTGAACACAAAAACGGCTACGAAATACAAAGTTTTATTGACGGGTCTATCTTAACAATTTCCGATGCCCCTTGGCCAGGATTTACGCCAGACTTACTAAGTATTGTCCTAGTTGTTGCTACCCAAGCCAGAGGGAGTGTACTCATCCACCAAAAAATGTTTGAAAGCAGACTTTTCTTTGTGGACAAGCTTATCGACATGGGAGCAAAAATTATTCTTTGTGATCCCCATAGAGCAACGGTAATCGGAAATGATTTCGAGTCACCATTGAAAGCTGCAACTTTAACTTCACCAGACATTCGCGCGGGAGTTTCCCTTTTAATCGCTGCGCTTTCTGCCAATGGAAAAAGTACCATTCACAACATTGAACAAATTGATAGAGGTTATGAAAATATTGATACACGTCTGAAACAACTCGGTGCTAAAATAGAACGTGTGGCAACCTAAATATTGGATATATCGTCCTTCAAAAAAGGAATCTAAATACTTTTTGGCATAGGTTACACCACCAGGTTGAATCGTATTTAAAGTTGTTGTAATTAAATCCAATACTTGAAATTGGGATTTTATTCTTTTTAAGTCTTTTTGGTTTAAAAACTTATGTTCTTTTGGAAAAGGT
>VMCW01000076.1 GCA_008081175.1 Flavobacteriaceae bacterium | reverse complement strand
GGGTGTCGCACTTTCTGTAGAAAAAGATGCAAACGGTCCACCAGCAGGCTATCCGATAACAATTGAAATTACAGGAAAAGACTATTTAGGACTCATTCAAACTGCTCAAAGTATGAAAGACTACCTCAATCGCATCAATGTGGCTGGGGTAGAGGAACTCAAAATTGATGTAAACAAAAACAAACCTGGCATTAAACTAACCATCGATAGAGAAAAAGCTGGAGAACTGGGTGTTTCAACCTCTCAAGTGGGACAGCTGCTGAGAACCTCATTGTTTGGATCTAAAGCAGGTGTCTTTAAAAAAGACGGAGACGATTACGACATCAATGTACGGTTCAATAAAGCCAACAAATATGACAACAACGCCTTGTACAACCAAAATATCATCTTTAGGGATCAGGCTACGGGACGTATTAAAGAAATTCCTGTATCAGCTTTGATAGAACGCGAAAACACTACGAGTTTTAATGCTATAAAACACCGACAGCTAAACAGGGTAGTAACACTGTATTCTCCCGTTCTAGCCGGATACAATGCAAATGCTGTGGTGGATCAAGTGAAAAATGCTTTGGCCAACTATGAACTACCTAAAGAGGTGAATTTTAAATTTTCTGGAGAAATCGAAGAGCAAGAGAAGAACATGTCTTTCCTTACCAATGCTCTTTTGGCTGCCTTGGGGTTGATCTTGCTCCTGCTCGTTTTCCAATTTAATTCCATTTCAAAGCCCCTGATTATTTTACTCTCCATATTCTTGAGTTTTACAGGGGTCTTTTTAGGGTTGATTGCGTTTCAAATGCCTTTTGTGATTCTAATGACCATGATGGGAATTATCGCGCTGGCAGGTATTGTAGTAAACAATGGTGTGGTATTATTGGATTACACCCAGCTACTTATTGACAGAAGAAGTGCAGAACTCAATCTACCCAGCAATAAAACTTTAGACAAAAAGGAAGCGACACTAGCTATTATTGAAGGAGGTACTGCGCGCTTACGCCCTGTAATTCTCACAGCAATAACAACTGTTTTGGGATTGATTCCACTTGCAATAGGATTAAACATTGACTTTTTCTCTTTGTTTTCCGAATGGGATCCACAAGTTTATGTGGGTGGAGACAATGTTATTTTCTGGGGACCCCTAGCCTGGACCGTTATTTTTGGGCTTACATTTGCCACCTTTTTAACTTTAGTTATTGTCCCTGCTACCTTCTCCATTGTATATTCGATAAAACTTTGGTATAAAAAGATGCTATAAAGACCATAAAATCCTAAGGTTTGCGCTTTAGGATTTTTTATTTTTGTCCGAACGAAACAACTTATGTACAGAACACACGACTGCGGAGCCCTTAGAATTGAAAACGTAAACCAAAACGTAACCCTTGCTGGATGGGTTCAAAAAAACAGAAACAAAGGATTTATTGTATGGGTAGACCTCCGCGATCGCTATGGGATAACACAATTGGTTTTTGACGAAGAAAGGACTCCAAAAGTTGTCTTCGAAAAAGCCCAGCAGCTAGGGCGTGAGTTTGTTATACAAATTCACGGAACAGTAATTGAAAGGGAATCCAAAAACCCCAATATGAATACAGGGGCCGTTGAAGTATTGGTGAACGAACTCAACATCCTCAATCCAGCCAAAACTCCTCCCTTCACTATTGAAGATCAAACCGATGGAGGCGAAGAACTGCGCATGCAATACCGCTACTTGGACATACGCAGAAATCCTGTTAAACAAAATTTACTCTTCCGTTCTAAGGTATCCATGGCGGTTAGAAATTATTTGACCGATGCCGGTTTTATTGATGTAGAAACTCCCTATTTGATTAAATCCACACCAGAAGGAGCTCGAGATTTTGTGGTGCCTTCACGGATGAATGAAGGACAGTTTTATGCCTTACCCCAATCCCCTCAGACCTTTAAACAGTTGTTGATGGTGGGTGGTTTGGATAAGTATTTCCAGATCGTAAAATGTTTTCGAGATGAAGACCTGCGTGCAGACCGACAGCCCGAATTTACCCAAATTGACTGTGAGATGACCTTTGTGGAACAAGAAGATATTTTAACCCAATTTGAAGGCTTGACCCGACATTTACTCAAAGAAATTAATGGAATTGAAGTAGGGGATTTTCCTCGAATGAGCTACGATGAAGCAATGAAAACCTATGGGAACGACAAACCCGATATCCGCTTTGGGATGACCTTTACTGAACTAAACGATTCTGCTCAAGGCAAGGGTTTTGGAGTTTTTGATAACCAAGAGTTGGTGGTGGGAATTGCAGTACCCGGTGCCGCTTCTTACAGCCGAAAAGAAATCGATGCGTTGATTGACTGGGTCAAACGTCCACAGATTGGAGCCAAAGGTTTGGTTTATGTCAAGTGCAATGCGGACGGGACTTTTAAATCCTCTGTAGATAAATTCTTTGGTCCAGATGATCTTAAAGTATGGGCTGAAAAAGCAGGGGCTCAAGCTGGCGACTTACTGCTGATCCTTTCTGGAGAAGCACACAGTACCCGAACCCAACTCAGTGCCTTGCGTATGGAACTGGCAGAACGCATGGATCTGCGTGATCCTAAAGTCTTTGCTCCCTTGTGGATTACCGATTTTCCTCTGTTGGAATGGGATGAAGACACCCAACGTTACCATGCCATGCACCACCCTTTTACTGCACCCAAGCCTGAAGATTTAGAAAAATTAGCTACTGATCCTGCAGCCGTAAAAGCCAATGCGTACGATTTGGTGTTAAACGGAAATGAAATTGGAGGAGGATCCATTCGAATTCATGATCAAAAGCTCCAAGCCCAAATGTTTGACCTCCTTGGCTTTACCAAAGAAGAGGCGCAAGCCCAGTTTGGCTTTTTAATGGATGCTTTTCAATACGGAGCACCGCCCCATGGAGGAATTGCATTCGGGTTAGACCGATTGGTAGCAATTCTGGGAGGAGAAGAAACCATACGGGATTTTATTGCCTTCCCCAAAAACAACAGTGGTCGCGATGTAATGATTGATGCACCCGCTTATCTTGCCCAAGAACAACTGGAGGAATTAAATCTTAAAACATTACCTAAAAAAGAAGCATGAAATACGTCCTTAGGGTGCTCTTTCTGATTCTTATAGCCTCCATATCCTACGGTGCCTACCATAGAACAGCAATTGATTTTGCTACTGGTGAACGCATTATTGGCTTTAGTGTACTCTCTGGGGTAGTATTCTTTCTTCCCCTTTTTCTCTACCACCGCTGGAAGGGTAAACGCCTTCAAGATTACACCCTTAGTGAGGAAAACATCAAAAAAATGCGTGAGAAGAGGTAAATACCCAATTTATTCGGTTAATTATTGAAAATCAACCACTTTGATATGAAAAAAGTGTTAAAAAAAGAGGCTGACCGAATAATAAGACTACCTTTGTCAATAATTTTTAAATACAAACATGACTGGTACAGTTAAATTTTTCAATGAAGCCAAAGGATTTGGTTTTATTACCAACGATGAGTCTGGACAAGATGTATTCGTTCACATTTCAGCCCTAAACGGCGTTACCCTTTCTGAAGGGGCAAAAGTAGAGTATGTAGAAGAAGAAGGAAAAAAAGGCAAGCAAGCTTCCAATATTACCTTATTATAGTTTATATATTATTACTAGTAGAAAAGCATCTTTTGATTAAGATGCTTTTTTTTATGCTCTTTTTTTTGCAAAAAATTGATCCAACAAGGCTTTTGCTTGGTCTTTTAAAACACCCCCTGATAGAAGTGTTTTAGGGTGCAATTGAATTCCCGCTTGGTGAAATCCTCTCTTGGAATCTGAAGCGCCATAGACCACCCGACTCAACTGGCTCCACTGTAAAGCTCCAGCACACATAATACAGGGCTCTAAAGTAACGTATAGGGTACACCCTACTAGATACTTACCGTTTAAAAAATGAGCCGCAGCTGTAATGGCTTGCATTTCGGCATGTGCAGTAACATCATTGAGACGCTCTGTAAGATTGTGAGCCCGCGCAATAACCCTTTGATCTACTACCACTACTGCCCCAACAGGCACCTCTCCCAACTCTTGTGCTTTTTCTGCCTCTTGTAAGGCCAATTTCATGTAATAGGCATCGTCCTGATCCATGGAATAAAAATACACATTCTCTTGGGTTCTTAACTGAAAATGTTTTGCAGTACCTTTACTCCATGGCCAGTCATCCTTTTAAAGAGATTCAAACACCAGAGCAACTTCGATTACTCCCCCCAGAGGAGCTTCAGGCATTTGCAGAAACACTTCGCCAAGAAATTATCCATACACTAGCACGAGGGGAAGGACATCTGGGTTCCAGTCTGGGTACGGTAGAACTCACCGTTGCACTTCATTATTGCTTCAATACCCCAGAGGATATTTTGGTCTGGGATGTGGGACATCAAGCTTATGGTCATAAAATGCTCACCGGAAGAAGGAAAGAGTTTGAGCATCTCAGACAGCGACACGGTATAAGCGGGTTTCCAAAAAGAGAAGAAAGCACTTACGACCCCTTCGGGGCTGGACATGCGGGTACAGCACTCTCTGCTGTATTGGGGATGGCTTTGAGTGCCTCCAATAACAAAAGACAGCACATCGCAGTGGTAGGCGATGCCTCTATAGCCAACGGTATGGCTTTTGAAGCCTTAAATCATCTGGGAACGACCAAAGCCAATGTACTCATTGTGTTGAACGACAACAGTATGGGTATAGATCCCAGCGTGGGAGCGCTAAAAAACTATTTTGATCGGGTAAAAAAAGAAAAATCCAGTAGTACAAACTTTTTTCAATCGTTAAATTTGGACTATCAGGGACCCTTGGACGGTCATGATCTTCACGCTTTGCTGAAAGCTTTTGAAAAACAAAAAAACAATACAGGACCACGTATACTCCATGTAGTCACAACCAAAGGCAAAGGGCTGCCCTCTGCTGAAAAAGAACAGGTGCGCTATCATGCACCTGGCAAATTTGATCCAGTAACGGGTAAACTCAATCCCAAACAAAACCACAAAAAAATCAAATTTCAAGAAGTTTTTGGTCAAAGCTTACTTCGCTTAGCACAACAGAACAAAAAAATAGTAGCCATTACACCAGCCATGCCCACAGGAAGTGGCCTAGTCGATTTAATGAATGTCCTCCCCGAACAGTGCATCGATGTAGGAATTGCTGAACAGCATGCTGTAACCTTAGCTGCAGGAATGGCCACACAGGGAAAGATCCCATTTTGTATCATTTATTCCACATTTTTACAGCGGGCTTACGATCAAATTATTCATGACGTAGCCTTACAAAAACTCCCAGTAGTTTTTTGTATTGATCGAGCTGGGGTCGTAGGACATGATGGTCCCACCCACCATGGTCTTTTTGATCTCTCTTTTTTAAGCTGCATCCCTAACCTATACATTGCTGCCCCAAGAGACGCAGCTGCACTTCAAAACCTTTTATACACCGCTCAACTGGGAATAGAAGCCCCTCTAGCGATTCGCTACCCTAGAGGTTACAGCGAAGTAGAAACACTCTCTTTCGATTTCCAAAAAAGCGCTTGGGGAAAAATGGAACAATTGAAAAAAGGAAGTCAGATTGCTGTTCTTTCGCTAGGAACAATGGCAAAAACAGTAGCTGCTGCCTTGGATACACTCCATGAATCAGAAGCTTTTGCCCACTACGATTTGTGTTTTGCCAAACCTTTGGATGAAGAAATGTTACAACACATATTCAAAACCTACAGCGCAGTAATGATCGTTGAAGAAGGAGTAAAACACGGAGGTGTAGGAAGTGCTATTCTAGAATTTTCTTCCCGTCATCAGTACTCCCTTCCCATCCAATTAGAAGGAGTAGAAGATGTATTTGTGCCCCACGGCAATGCGTCAGAATTGTTAGTGGAAATAGGTCTAGATGCATCTACCCTTGCTAAAAAAATGGAGTTGTTGCTAAATAAAGTTCTGGGATGAAGCCCATTGCCGTATAGTTTTTTAAATTTATCCCAAACGAATCCATGAGCACACAAAAACGCCTTTTTTTACTCGATGCTTTTGCCTTAATTTTTAGAGGATATTACGCCTTTATCAAAAACCCTAGAATCAATTCTAAAGGTATGGACACTTCTGCCATCATGGGTTTTACCAACTCTTTGCTCGACGTTATTAAAAGGGAACAACCCGACCACCTGGCCGTGTGTTTTGACAAAGGAGGCTCTCAGATTCGAACGGAAATGTATACCGAATACAAAGCGAATCGCGAAGAAACTCCAGAACCCATTAGTCTAGCAGTACCCTACATCCAGGAACTTTTAAAAGCCATGCACATTCCTGTGGTAGTAAAAGAAGGTTATGAAGCAGATGATATCATAGGGACGCTTGCAAAACAAGCAGAAAAAGAGGGGTTTCAGGTGTTTATGGTTACACCAGACAAGGACTTCGCCCAACTGGTTTCTGAAAATATTTTCATGTACCGCCCAGCCCGTATGGGCAATGGTATAGAGATATGGGGAATTCCTGAAGTACAGCAAAAGTTTGAAGTAGATCGTCCAGAACAGGTGATCGACTACCTCGGAATGATGGGTGATGCGGTGGACAACATCCCCGGACTGCCCGGCGTAGGAGACAAGACAGCAAAAAAATTGTTGAAAACCTATGGCAGTATGGAAGCGCTATTAGAACATGCGCACGAAGTCAAAGGAAAACTAGGCGAAAAGATTCAAGAAAACAAAGAACAAGGAATATTATCAAAAGAACTGGCAACCATTCTTTTAGATGTCCCTGTGACTTTTGAAGCCCAAGACTACGCCCTCAGCACCCCTGATCACAACAAAGTAGCTGCTCTTTTTGAAGAACTGGAATTTCGTAGGATTGCAGAAAATTTTAAAAAACTCTTTGACCCTCAGCAGGCGACATCCTCAGAACCTACAACTGAAAAAAAAGAACAAAAAACACCACAAGCAGGACAGCAGTTCGATCTATTTGCAGCCCCTGGCAGTGGAGAAATGGCTCAAAGAGAGGCTTCTGAAAGAAAAAATTTATCCACTACTGTACACAGCTATCAACTGGTGAACAGCCCTATAGCACGAGACTTATTGCTGAAAAAAATAATGGAGGAAAAACAAGTCTGTTTTGACACCGAAACCACTTCTTTAAATGCACTGGAGGCGGAGCTTGTGGGTATTGCATTTTCATGGATTCCCGGACAAGGTTATTACCTCGTCCTTCCAGAAGCAAGAGAAGAAGCTCTACAGATTATTGCTCTTTTTAAACCCTTTTTTGAGGATCCTTCAATTGAAAAAATTGGACATAACTTAAAGTACGATCTGAAAGTCTTGAGAAACTATGGGATTCAAGTACAAGCGCCTCTTTTTGATACGCTGATTGCGCATTATCTGATCAATCCTGACATGCGTCACAACATGGATGTTTTAGCAGAAACTTACCTCAACTACAGTCCACAGCCCATTTCTGAATTGATTGGAAAAAAAGGAAAAACACAAGGAAGTATGCGAGAAGTTCCCCTCGAGGAACAAACCCAGTACGCTGTAGAAGATGCTGATATTACCCTTCAGCTCAAACACCATTTTGAAAAAGAACTCAAGGCAGCAAATACACGTACACTTTACGATCAGGTAGAACTTCCTTTAGTGGAAGTACTTACTGCTATGGAATGTGAAGGTATTAATCTAGATATTGCTTTTTTAAAAGAGCTTTCTGTTGGGCTCTCCAGCGATATACTTCAACTGGAAAAAGCTATTTTTGAAGCCGCTGGCACTACCTTCAACCTCGCATCACCAAAGCAGTTAGGTCCCATCTTATTTGAAAAACTCAAGTTGGTTGATAAACCCAAAAAGACAAAAACAGGACAGTACTCCACTGCAGAGGAAGTGCTTTCTGTATTGGCCAAAGAACACGCTATCGTTTCCGATATTCTTGACTGGCGCTCTTTACAAAAACTGCAAAACACCTATGTAGATGCACTACCAAAGGAAATCAACAGTAAAACGGGTCGTGTCCATACCATTTATAATCAAGCAGTGGCTGCTACGGGAAGACTGAGCAGTAACAACCCCAATCTTCAAAACATTCCAATTCGAACAGAACGTGGACAACAAGTAAGAAAAGCCTTCATTCCTAGAGATGAAAATCACGTCTTATTGGCTGCAGACTACTCTCAAATTGAACTGAGAATCATTGCGGCACTAAGTAAGGATGAGGGAATGCTTAGTGCGTTTAACAACAACGAAGACATCCACGCTGCCACCGCCGCTAAAGTGTTTAATGTTCCTCTAGAAAAGGTTACTCGCCAGCAACGCAGTAATGCAAAAACGGTCAATTTTGGAATTGTATACGGTGTTTCGGCTTTTGGTCTCAGCCAACAAACCGATCTGAATCGAAGCGAAGCCAAAGAGCTCATCGAAACCTACTA
>VMCW01000054.1 GCA_008081175.1 Flavobacteriaceae bacterium | reverse complement strand
CAGATGAGGCTCTAGCGCTGTGGAGAAATAGTCTTTTACCGTAACCATTTCATTTTGATCTAAAAATTCCAATAATTCCTCGGCTGCATTTTTTGCTAAGGTCCGATACGATTCAGGTGAATCTGCTGGACGTAACGCAGGCAGCGCTCTGTTGCGGTGTTCTTCCAATTTCAAAGAAGACCAGGCTCTTGCCAACTCTCGTTTTAACAACAAAACCTCGTCTTCCCAGGTCAGTGGAACCAAATGCACATTTTGTTGGTACCAGGTGTAGTGTGCTTTTCCTATTCCGGAAGCCCCCTTTTTTTTAGGAGCCTCTTTTTTAAGCCATGAGACAAAAGTATCGGTTGAGGATTTGGCAGCATTGATTTGAAGTACAAGTTTTTTGTCTTTTGCGACCCCTGGTTTCAAAAGCATTGCACTCAATAGTTGAGACTGATTTTCAATATCTCGAATTCCCGCAATCCATAAATCCTTGGCATTGCCCGTAAGATTTTTTTGTGCTTGTTGATTAAAATCTGGAATGTGTTGAAGGTCTGAAATCAATTTTTTGCGCTCTTTTTTATTCAAAGGAAAAGTATAATGCCACAGTTCAATTACAAAATGAGAGGTGGGTCCTTCATGTGCCGGAACATCACTTTTGTAAGCCCAGATGCTCTTGTAAAATGCAGGATCACGTTGCCATGGTTTGAGTACTTGATAATTGAACTGGTATCCATTCATTTCAGCCCAAAGAAGCTGCCAATCGACTTGGTCTTCAACGCTCCAGTTTTCTTTAGGTAGGCTTTCTAGTTTATTTCGTAAGGTGGTATATGCAGTTTGACGTTGATCGAACGTTTCCTGAGAATAATCGGGAACTCCTTCACGTAAAGGAGGTACTTCAAAGGTTCTCCACTCCCTGAATAATTGTACCAATGCCTGGTTTGAGACATCATTCGTTTTTTGAGCCATAAAATTTAAAGGCAACAAAAAACAAAGGGCTAAAAAGCTACTCGCCCCTATTTTAGCTAATTTATTGGATTGTATTAAATACATTTTGAATTTTTACTGGAGTGTTAAAATACATTTTTTTATAATGGCTAAGGAAATTGTAAAATTAATCCAAAACTGCTTCCGCTTCGATTTCTACTTTATAGCCTTCCCCTACTAGTTTTGCTTGTACTAGGGTATTTGCTGGATCAATGTTTTTAAAGCGAACGCCGTGTGCTCTCGCCACAGCCTCCCAGTCTTCGATATCATCCACAAAAACTCGAGTACGAATCACATCTGTCAAACTTCCTCCCAAAGAACGAATGGCGGCTTCGATTTTATCAATAACAAAATGCGTTTGGGCAGCGGCATCTTTCCCTCCAATAATTTTGTCTCCATGGGTGGCGGTAGTTCCGGAAACAACAATCCGATTTCCCTTTTTTACCGCACGACTATAGCCCGCAAAGGACTCCCAAACTGTACCGCTGTAAACCTGTGCTCTTGTCTCTGAAATTTGCACGCCTTCAAAAGCCTCAGGAATCGTTTCTAAATGGTGACTTAAATCTCCTGAAGCGGTAAGAAAAGGCGGAGTCCGATACTCATCTCCACAATTCCCTGGGATGGGATTTAATTTGGAAATGACCTGTTCAATCGCCTCGACATCGCTTTTCTCAAGGGAAATATTCAATACTTCTTTGTGGTCTTCAATATGTGCTCGTTCTCCCAATCGAGCACCGATAATAACAGCGGCTACATTTTTATTTTCCAACACATATCGACTTGCTAAGTTGGCAATAGATGTTTGGTGCTTTTGCGCTAGAATGTTCAAAGTTTCCAAAACAGTTTGAAATAAATTCCAGCCTCCTGCCGCCTCAATAAAACGTATGTATTTCATTTGCGACCACGTTTGTAATGTCTCCCTTTTAGGTGCTTCAACCCCTAACCAGCGGTCGGACAAAAACCCTCCAAGCAAGGTTCCGTAGGTCAATAGATGCACCCCGTATTGGTCGCAGACTTCTTGCATTGGACCCAGTGCACGACGGTCAACAAGTGAATGCGAAATTTGGTTACTCACTACAGGAATACCGCTTGCACAAGCAATGCGCAAATGATGAGCGTCAAAATTGGTCACTCCAATAGTATTTACAAGCCCTTCCTCCTTCAGTTCCTTTAAATAGAATAAGGCGTCTAGCCAACTGGGGTCTGCGTAAAGCCATGCGTGAAATTGAATCATATCCAAACACTCTTGATCCATCCGTTTCAGGGCACGTTCTATAGCCTCGCGAACCATGGCTTTGTCAATAGGACCGGGTTTTGGAACCCACTTGGTTAACAGGCGGATTAAATTTTTTTCAGGATGCTTGTTTTTACAAATCCCTGCAATGATTTCACTAGAACCATAATGGTCTGCCATATCGAAAGTGGTAAATCCAGCATGGATATAAGAATCCATATAAGACGCAGTTTGGTTCAGGTCCAATTGTTGATTGTTTCGCTCCATATCAGCAATTTGCCACAACCCGATGACAAGTCTTGGAACGGTAAGCGTCTCAGAAATAGCAATACTTTTTTTCATAATTATTCGATCGGTAATTTTTTAAATATTTTTCTAAATCCTACGTCCTTACTTTTCATTTGAATCCATTGGTAAATAAAAACAAGGGTAGCCATTCCCATCACAATAAGCCAAACATAGGTGGAATGAAAATACCACGCCGCTACTGGATTGGTCAAATCTTTATACAAATGAATTACTAAAAAGCTACTGAGAAACACGACCCCTCCCCAGCCAATAAAAAGTTGTATGGGTCTGTTTTTCAGTACTTTGATATTCGAATACAATTCCACATTATGTTTTTTAATTGTCAGCAATGTAACAGACATCAGTAAAAAGTTGACCAGCATAGAAGTCACCATAATGTCAATTCCCAAGAAAAAGTCACCTGCAAAATTGGAACCCAATACCCCAATACTGGAAAGTATTCCAGCAGCAACTAAAGCCACAATGGGCGTGTGTTTTTTTGGGTCTATGGCAGTGAGTTGCTTTGGCATAATTCCGTCTTTTGCCCAGGCAAACATCAATCGAGAAACCGAAAGGAGCATGGCTGGGAGGTCGTTAATCAATGCAAGGGTTGCTCCCAAAATAATCAGAGTGTCGATTCCCTTGGGCAACACATAACTCAATAATCCCGGTGCAGTAATGTCTTTTATTTGAGCTTGTTCTGCGACAAAACTCCAAGGAATGATGCTGTACACTGAAGCGGTAAACAGAAAATAAAACATTCCCACCCCTAGAATTGCAATTAAAATTGCCAAGGGTAAATTTCTTCTCGGATTTAAAGCTTCACTGCCCGTTTGGGCAATGGCATCAAATCCGATAAAACTCGAAAATAAAACTGCTGCCGCAGAAAGAAACGCAGACCATTCAAAATCAGGTACGGGTGGAATACTAAAAACCCTCCCTTCCTGCTGTTCTAGTGCCGAAAGAAAATCTGACACATCATAAAAAAAACGGGAAAAGATGACAATACCCCCCAAACAAAAAATCAAAACTACCATGGGGAGTAACAAGTTTGCATAGGATTTGATTCCTCGGATATTGAGATACACAAAACTCCAAATAAAACTCAAAGCCAACCCCACCCGGATCCAAGAAACTTCCAATAAGGAGGCAACTTGATATTGCTCATAACTGTAAGCGATATCTCTTAAAAAAGGAATGGAGATGTAAGCAATCACTCCAATCACAATAGACAGTCCAAACCATTGTGAAAAACTAGCCACAAAGCCTAGATAGGGATTCAGTCCCCTACTCGCGTAGAGGTAACTCCCTCCCGCTCGGGGCATTGCCGAAGAGAGAATCGCATAGGCAAGTCCTGCAAATAAGGCGGGAACGGCTGCAAAAGCAAAAGCCCAAAGCACGTTGGGTCCAAGGTTGGGTATGCTCCGATGAATCATAAAAGGAACAACATTGATGGAGGCACCTACCATGGAAGATACTCCCGTGGCAATGACAGTGAACAATCCCATCTGCCGAACAAGTTTCGGTTTTAACCCCATTGGCGAAACATTCTAAAATACTTTTACTAGGAATGTTAAAGATAAGAAAGGTAAACTGATTGGTTATCTTAATGCAGAGAAAGGGGTAAGAGGACGTACTTTCAAAATTTATGCAAATAAATATGCAAATGAATGAGCCAAATAATTATAAAGTCCTCAAATACTCAGTAATAGCGCGTGCTTCCTCTTCAGAGAGGTTCTGATTGAGCATCATGACATTATTGTATTGTTTAAGCAAGGCTTTAGCAATAGGGTCTTGCTTTAGCATTTCTGTAGGATTCAATAAGAAATTGATCACCCACTCAGGACTTCTTCTATCAAAAACACCTGTCATTGCAGGACCAATTAATTTTTTATTGGTCATATGACAAGCGGTACATTTCTGATTGAATGCATTTTCACCTTTTGAAGCTAAAGCGGTGTCTATTGCTTCGTCAAAAGTAAGGGATTTCACAGGTCCTATTCCTTTATTTTCTAGATCCACGGGAACCTCAGAAGAATCTGAACTAATTGCCTTTTTTTCCTCTTTTTGAGTTCGATTGTATTCAAATCCTTTTTTCTTTTCATTACTTGAACCACAACTTACCAGAAGTGCAAGTCCCATAAAGGCAATAAGTTTTTTCATCACTTTAAATTTCGTTAAAAATAGAAAAAG
The DNA here is from genome assembly GCA_008081175.1 of Flavobacteriaceae bacterium. Taxonomy (GTDB): domain Bacteria; phylum Bacteroidota; class Bacteroidia; order Flavobacteriales; family Flavobacteriaceae; genus MS024-2A. The sequence continues at coordinate 3,769 of VMCW01000054.1, read as the reverse complement.
AATAGTTTTATAAAAAAATTGACTGAATGTTTTTAAAAGAATTCGAGATTCGTTGGAATGATTTAGATGCAAACAGACATCTTGCAAACGTTTCCTATTTGAGTTATGCCAGTGAGACCCGTATGGCTTTTTTACAACAAATGGGTCTGTCACATGTTGATTTAAAGCGTTTGGCAATTGGACCTGTTGTTTTTAATGAACATCTTTTCTATTTTAAAGAAGTTTTGCCAGATGACAGTATTCGTGTCTCCTTTGAATTAGCAGCCCTCAGTAAAGAAGGGATGTTTTTTGAATTCGAACACAATTATTACAATTCCAAAGGAGAAAATGTTGCGCGTTGTGAAATGATGGGTGCTTGGATGGATTTGAACACTAGAAAGCTGACAAAGCTACCTGAGGAGATGTTGCATACCTTTGAAATGACCCATAAAACAAAAAATTTTCGTGTTATCACTTCTGAGGATACCCGCAGATGGAACCAAACACCAAAAAATTTAACTTAATTTATCAGCTATGAAATTCAAAAATACCCTATCAATAATCTTCTGTCTAGGAGTGCATCTACTCTTTGCACAGGAATCAATAGAAATCGAAAAAAAATACACCAAAGCAATAGAGCGTCTGGCTAAAAATAAAAAACTAAAATCTGCTTTCGCAACAATTGAACAACTTGAGTCCAAGACTATGGAGCGTCACATAAAGCTTACAGAAATTGAGGCTCCACCATTTAAAGAAAGCAAGCGTGCAGCTGCCTTTGCGGATTATTTTAACCAATTGGGAATGGATTCAGTTTGGATCGATTCTGCAGGAAATGTTTTGGGAATGTATAGAGGGAGTGAAGGACTACAGACCGTAGCGCTAGACGCTCACTTGGACACCGTTTTTCCCGAAGGTACTGACGTAAAAGTGAAAATTAAAAATGACACACTATACGCTCCAGGAATAGGGGATGATACTCGAGGATTGACCATGCTGTTGACCCTTTTAGAGACCTTAAAAACAAATCAAATCCAACCCAAGCACAATATTCTTTTTGTAGGTTCTGTGGGCGAAGAAGGGCTAGGAGACCTACGTGGTGTCAAACACCTTTTTCGGGACGGAGGACCAAAAATCGACAGTTGGATTGCTATTGATGGCGGATCCATTGGGAGAGTAAATAACAAAGCTTTGGGGTCTTATCGTTATCGGGTTACCTTCAAGGGTCCAGGAGGACACTCTTGGGGTGCTTTTGGATTGGCAAATCCACACCACGCACTAGGAGAGGCCATAAGTAACTTTGTAGGTGTTGCAGATCAGTATACAGCAGAAGGCCCGAAAACTAGCTATAACGTTGGTGTTATATCCGGAGGAACTTCGATTAACTCAGTTCCTTTCGAGTCATCGATGCAGATTGACATTCGTTCGGTAGAACCTTCACGTTTGGATGAGATGGAGGCACTTTTAGAAGAGGCCACCAAGAAGGCATTAAACCACCAAAATGGAATCAAGAGAAGAGGTCCTGATCTTACTTTGGAGTTAGATAAAATAGGAAACCGTCCTTCGGGAGAACTCACTAGCACACTTCCCCTTGTCCAACGCACTCTTGCAGCTACTACCTATTTTGGAACAACTCCATACTTGACTAGAGGATCGACAAATTCCAATATTCCAATTTCAAAAGGAATTCCCGCTGTCACCATAGGACGAGGAGGGAATGGAGGCAAAGCGCATTCGCTGGACGAGTGGTGGATCAATGAAGAAGGACATAAGGCGATTCAATTGGCACTCTTGATCTTGTTGTCTGAAGCAGGGATGGAGTAATTTCTGCTTTTCTTTGAAACTAAATAAACACCCGCAAATACCAAAAAGCAGGCGAGAATTTTAACCCCATCAAAAACATCATTTCCTGTAATCACTGCATAAACGATGGTTATCAAAGGCTGGAGGTAAGTAAATGCTCCTATGGTTGTGGGGGGTAAGGTTTGCAAGGCGTAAACATTAAACATATAAGTCAAAAATGTGGTTCCTACAATGACAAAACCCATACGCCAGATTGCTTCAAAAGGGAGTGTACTCCAGGACACTTCCATAAATTCTGAATAGGTTACTGGAAACGTATAGAATACCCCAAGTAGAAACATCCATTTCATCAAAGTAATTGTACTGTATTTTTTAGTAATGGGTTTTATGATTACCAGATAGGCTCCAAAACTAACTGCATTTACCAAAAGCATGGTATTACCCAAAGGGATATTCGGTGCATTGATGACTTGGGTGGTATTGCCGTAGAGTATCAGAATAATAGCACCTGTAAATCCCAACACAATACCTAAGAATTTAAAAAGCGTAAGTTTTTCCTTTAAAAAAAAGGCAGAAAGGATGAGGATGATTATGGGGGTAAGGGTTACAATTACACCGCTATTGATAGGAGTAGAGAGCTGTAGTCCCTTAAAAAACATCAACATGTTGATACACATTCCCAAGAAAGCAGCTCCTGCGATTCTCAAAAAGTCTTTTCGTTCAATCCTTTCTTTTGGTGTAAACATACTTACGACCCAAAACAAAACACTGGCCCCTACCACCCGAAGCATGATAAAACCAAAGGGTCCAATGTAGTGGGGCATGACTACTTTGGCAATGGTGTGATTGAGACCGTATATGGTGGTTGCACCAAAGGCAGCGAGAAGTGCTAATACCCTACTGTTCATTTAGGAAAGCTTTAGCCTCCGCAACTGTTTTGGCTGCATTACCAACAAAAAGAGCGGCATCATAAACCAATACAGGACGTTTTAAAAAAGTGTAATGTTCTAAAAGGAGGTTTTTGTAAGCCACTTCTGTGAGATTCTGATCTTTTAAACCGCGCTGTTTGTATAGTTGTGCTCGTTTGTTGATTAAGGCTTCGTAGCTTCCTGAACGCTCATACAACGCCTCTACTTCGGTACTGTTTAAAGGGGTTTTCTTAATATCAATTTGGGCTATTGTTTCGTCTAAAGGAAGTTCCTTAGCGATCCGTTTACAACTATCACAACTGCTTAAATAATAAAATCGACGCATTCTTTCCTCTTTAACTACACAAAGAAAAATCATTTTTATGGAACAAAAGAGGTTTTGCCTAAAATCAAATACCTTTACAACAGCAAAAAGCGTGCAATATGAACAAAAAACTCCATTTTAACAGTGCAACCATACATGGAGGTCAGGCTCCCGACAAGGGGTATGGCGCGGTTATGCCACCTATTTATCAGACCTCTACCTATGCACAAACTACTCCAGGAGGTCATCAAGGGTTTGAATACAGCCGTACGCACAATCCCACCCGACAGGCATTAGAAAGAGCACTTGCTAGTATTGAAGAGGGGAATTATGGTTTTGCTTTTGGTTCAGGTCTGGCAGCCATGGATGCAGTTTTAAAATTATTAAAACCGGGAGATGAAGTAATTTCTACCAACGATCTTTACGGAGGATCCTACCGTCTTTTTACTAAAATCTTCGAAGGTTTTGGGTTAAAATTTCAGTTTGTAGGGATGAGCGACCCTCAAAACATTACAAAGGCGATTACTAAAAAAACAAAATTGATTTGGGTAGAAACCCCCACCAATCCCATGATGAATGTCATCGATATCAAAGCAGTGGTGGAATCTGTAAAAGACAAAGACATTTTAGTTGCTGTGGACAATACATTTGCTTCTTCATACATTCAGCAGCCTTTGACGATGGGAGCCGATATTGTGATGCACTCTGCAACCAAATACCTCGCAGGTCATTCCGATGTAGTTTTAGGAGCTTTGGT
>VMCW01000156.1 GCA_008081175.1 Flavobacteriaceae bacterium | reverse complement strand
TGAAGCAACTTTAGAAAAGGAAAATTTTGTAACAGTACTTTTTCTCCCTGAAGCGAATCAAATAGTTTCTGAATAAAATGCAATTTGACTATAATTTAACTGTTTTTTTTCTGCTTCTACCCTTTGTCTCTTTTCTGTATTCTAGTGTTGGTCATGGAGGTGCTAGTGGGTATCTGGCTTTAATGGCTTTGTTTTCTTTTCCCACTGAACTTATGAAACAAACAGCTCTCGTTTTGAATCTTTTTGTTGCTGGCATCACATTTTATCAATACTACAGAGGAGGCCATTTTAATAAGAATCTATTTATATACTTTGCCCTGGGTTCCATACCTACTTCTTATTTAGGAGGTCTTTGGACTATTGACCCTGTACTTTATAAAAAGATACTTGGTTTTTTATTAATTTTCGCTATCGCTAGAATACTGTTTAGTAAAAATAAAAATGCGGAAGAGCCTAAGCTTATTCGCCCCATTATAGCCATACTAATTGGTGCAACTATCGGATTTTTTTCTGGCTTGATTGGAATTGGAGGAGGGATCATTCTCTCTCCCGTCATATTATTATTACATTGGGGAAAAATGAAAGAAACTGCAGCTGTTTCTGCACTTTTTATCTGGGTAAATTCCTTTTCGGGTTTGCTGGGACAGTGGACTTCTGGCTTAAACCTTTCCTCAAGTTCAGCGTTCATGATAGTTTTGGCGCTGTTAGGAGGTGCTTTAGGAAGTTATGTAGGAAGTTCCAAATGGAACAACAAACGTTTAGAATATTTATTGGCATTGGTACTTACTACTGCAGCAATAAAACTTATTTTATTTTAAAATGGAAATAAAGGTTCAATATTTTGGTCAACTAACAGAAATCGTTGGTAAACGTGAGGAGGTTCTAGTTTTACAAGACAATACTGTAATGTCCCTGTATCATTTGTTATTGAAGACCTATCCTTTTTTAAAAGACCGCAGTTTTCAATTTGCACAAAGCAATCAAATCATTGGGAAAGAAGCCATTCTTGAAGCAGCAACAGTAGATGTCTTTCCCCCTTTTTCTGGAGGCTGATAATGGAAAAAAGATATCAAAGACACATACAGATTCCAGAAATTGGTACTGCTGGTCAAAAAAAACTTGCTGAGGCTCGGGTTTTAGTTGTGGGTGCTGGAGGTTTGGGTTGTCCCGTGCTGCAATATCTTTCCAGCTCGGGTGTAGGATGCATTGGAATCGTGGACCCAGATACGGTAGAGACCTCTAATTTGGCACGTCAGATTCTTTTTTGTGATGCTGATGTTTCAAAAAATAAGGCAATATGCGCAATGAATAAATTAACCCAACTCAATCCTGATACAAGCTTAAAGGCCTATCCTGTTACGTTGACACACGAAAATGCACTGGAACTTATAAATCAATACGATATCGTAGTAGACGGAACAGATAATTTTAGCACACGATATCTCATAAGCGATTCTTGTGTTTTACTCAACAAAGTAATGGTTTATGGAGGTCTATATAAATTTGAAGGGCAGGTAGGGGTTTTTAATTATAATGGAGGGCCCACATATCGTTGCCTTTTCCCAACACAACCTCAGCTTGGAGAAATTCCCGATTGCAGTGAAACAGGGACTTTGAGCGTAGTACCCGGAGTTATTGGTTTGCTTCAAGCTACAGAAGTACTAAAGATCATTTTGGGATTGGGAGATCTGCTGAGTGGGAGATTGTTGTGTCTTGACCTGATGTCCTATGAGCAACGCTTTTTCCATTTTAAAAAAAACAAAGCTGAAATTCAACGAGTGATTCAAAATAAAGTACCCTTAGCGAGTAAACTCACAGACTGTGTCCTTGATTTTGAAGTCACACTAAATAGCCTTTCTAAAAAAGACGATATCCAGTGGATTGATGTAAGGGAACAGGGTGAAGAGCCTAAAATAAACATAAAAAATACTACCTCCCTTCCTGGTGGAAAGGGACTTGAGCTCACAAAAATTAAAATTCAGGATTCCAAGAAAATTCTTTTTTGTAAGTCCGGAATTCGGAGTAAATCTATTTTACAGCAATGGAAAAGTCAAGGTATAAAAAATTGCTTCTACCTAAAAGAAGGTGCTGAGAGATTAAATAAATGGTATAAAACTGATGAAGGATAAAAAGATTAAAAACATATTTGTTCAGGGAGGGATACCTCCAGATAAAATTGCGACCTCAATTGCTAACCACCAGTCCAAAACTCATATTGGTGCACATGCCATTTTTATGGGTCAAGTACGAGCAGACGAGCTAGAAGATAAGATAGTGCATGCCATAGAATATACAGCTCAAGAACAAATGGCGAATCAGGTCTGTGAACAAATAAGAGAAGAAGCCTTTAAAAAATATGACCTCTCCTGTATGCATATCTATCACAGCTTAGGGAAGGTCCCAAAAGGGGAAATATGTCTTTTTGTTTTTGTTTCAGGAGCACACCGAGAGGTAGTTTTTGAAGCTTTACCCATCATTGTCAATGAAATCAAAGCGAAACTTCCCATCTTTGGAAAAGAAATATTTGATGACCAAACACATCAATGGAAAATTAATCAATAGTCATGGTTGACATTACACATAAAAACAATACACTCAGAGAGGCAACCGCACAAGCGCTGTTAAGAGTAGGATCCCAAAAAACAATCGATGCTATTAAAAACAGGCAAGTACCAAAGGGAGATGTTTTTGAGATGAGTCGTGCAGCTGGTCTGCTTGGGGTTAAAAAAACCCCTGAATTACTTCCCGACTGCCACCCCTTACCGATAGAATACACTCATTTTGAATATGAGATTTCGGGGCTAGATATAAAAATAAATTGCACCCTAAAAACCATTTATAAAACGGGGGTTGAAGTAGAGGCAATGCACGGAGCCAGTATTGTTGCTTTGAATATGTACGATATGCTTAAACCCCTCGATAAAGAGATTGAAATTGCACACATCAAATTACTAAAAAAGACAGGAGGAAAATCGAACCTCCATAAAGTACACGAAAAGGTCAAAGCAGCAGTTATCGTATGTTCAGACTCTGTCTCTGCAGGCAAAAAAGAAGACCATTCCGGCAAAGCCATTCAAAATGCACTAAAGGGATGGGAGATTCCACTGGGTGCATATCACATCATACCCGATGAAATAAAAAGCATCCAAGACAGCCTTTATGAAATGCAAGAAAAGGGGCACTCTATAATCCTCTTTACAGGAGGAACAGGACTTTCGCCTAGGGATGTAACCCCAGAAGCCCTCACGCCCTTGCTGGATAAATCTATTCCAGGAATGGAGGAAGCCATCAGAAATTATGGTCAAAATAGAACCCCCTATGCCATGCTCTCTAGGAGTGTAGTTGGCCTGTACAAGGGTAGCTTGGTCATTGCACTTCCCGGTTCAACCAATGGAGCATTAGAATCACTCAACGCCTTGTTCCCTGCTGCATTACATTTGTTTGACATCACAAAAGGAGCAAAGCACGAAAAATGATAAAAGAATCGGACTTACTTACTGATAGCTTTGGAAGAAAACACAATTACCTTCGTATTTCTTTAACAGAAAGATGTAATCTTAGGTGTTCCTATTGTATGCCTCTGGAAGGGGTAGAACTCACCCCTTCAGAAAATCTTATGAATGCTGTAGAAGTCTTTGAGCTGGCTCAACTTTTTGTTGCTGAAGGTGTTGATAAAATTCGATTGACAGGTGGAGAACCTACAGTGAGAAAGGATTTTCCTGAAATATTGACAAAACTATCCCAGCTTCCAATAGAAATATCTCTCACCACAAATGCTGTTGCTATCGATCATTTTATTCCGCTACTTAAAAAAACCAGAGTACAAAATATCAACGTCAGTTTAGATACACTTGATGCGAATCGTTTTCAAAAAATTACGTTTAGAAATTATTTTGACCGTGTTTATAAGAATATTTTTTTGTTAATCGAATCTGGCTTTCAAGTAAAAATCAATGCTGTTTTAATGAAAGGTGTCAATGATGACGAACTTATAGATTTTATAGAATTTACTAAAAAGCAGCCTGTATCATTTCGATTTATTGAGTTCATGCCCTTTGACGGAAATCAATGGAAAAGAGAAAAAACGGTTTCCTATGAAGATATCATAAATCGACTAGGTCAAGTCTATAAAAAAGAACAACTGATACGTTTAAAAGACCGACCCAATGATACGACCAAAAACTTTAAAATAAAGGGATATAAGGGAACTTTTGGTATCATAAGCACCGTTACAAATCCCTTTTGCGATCAGTGCAATCGATTGCGCCTTACCGCTAATGGACATTTAAAAAATTGTTTATTTTCAAACAAAGAACAAGATTTGTTGACTGCTTTACGCAATAAAGAAGACTTAACTCATCGCATTAAAATTGCTGTCTCTGGGAAAAAAGCTATTCGAGCTGGAATGGCTTCACCAGAGCGATTCGAGGATGAAAAGCAACACAAAGGCAACAGAAGTATGATCACTATTGGAGGTTAAACTTTTTATACAACCTTTTATAAGCTTCAGGTGTGTCCATATCAACAAGAAGGGCTCCCGCTTCTATTTTTATCATGGGTCGATCTAATGTTTGTAGTATTTGTTTTGCACCAAACTCCCCATGTAATTTTTGTAAGTATTGAAAGTAACAATAGTCAAAAAGAACAGGCACCCCTTCCCATCCGCTCTCTGAAACAGAGACTATTATCTGTTCTCTTCCCGATTGAAATGTGGCGTGCATCAACTTATAATGAGCGGAAGTGACCAAAGGCTGATCTGTAAGTGCAAAGAGCACACCTCTTGGAGGATTTGAATTGGCTTGTAGTTGATTTATTGCATAGGCAATTGTATTTCCCATTCCCATTGACCAATCTTCATACACTATAGTTTGTACAGGATATCGTTTAACAAGAGGCTGGATTTGCTCGGAAAAAGCACCCAATACAACATAAACTTCTTGTTTTGTTTCCAATAAAATTTCGATTTGATGCTCAATCAATGTTTTTCCGTTCCATGGTAATAACTGTTTTGGTGTTCCCATTCTACTGGAACTTCCTGCTGCGAGTAAAACATTAGGTACATTATTCATGTATTCTGCCCTTTTTAACACTTAGAGGTATAGGCTCTTGATTTCGTATTACACTTAATATCTCTGCAAGTACGGAAACTGCAATTTCTTTTGAATTTTCTGCTCCAATATTGATTCCAGCTGGTCCTCTAAGCTTTTCAATAAAAGCTAAATCGGTATCAGGTTTGTGCTCCAACAAATGATTAATGAGTTGTTCTCTTCGTTTTGCTGGTCCAAGCAATCCAAAGTAAATAGGATGAGTCTTTGATAAAGCGATCAAATACTGTACATCCTTACTCAGGCTATGGGTCATTAAAATTAAGGCTGTTTGTTTGTCAATTGAGTCTACTTCCAATTCGTCAAAATTTGGTGTGCGAAGATTTGCAGCTCCAGGAAAGTAATCTATTGTTTTTTGTTCGTCTGGAGAAGCAACTACTGTAACTTCCCAGCCAAGAGTTGCAGCTGCTTTACACAAAGTAACTGCATCGTGCTCTGCTCCAAAAATCCAAAACCTAAATAAGGGAGGAAACTCTTGTGTAAATACACTGACTTCATCTGTAGCTTTGAAATCTTTGCTGAGACCGTAGGCATTGCCGTCAAAAAGCAAGTCTGTACCAAATTTTGTATGGTCTTCCGCCTCAAGAGAAAAAAAAGAACGACTAGAAAAAGACCTGCGCGAGGAAATAAAATCATTGAATGTCATCAACAATTCCTCACTAAGTTCTAGCGGCTCTAAAAGGAGATGAATTATTCCTTCACATCCCAACCTCAATCTGCCGTCATAACTCATCATTTTTGGCACTCTGCTCTCAAATACGTCAAGCGCCTGTCTATGTACCTCTTTTTCCACACAACCACCACTTACGGCACCAAAACGTTCGCCTTGGTCATTCAAAAGCATACGAACGCCAGGACGTCTATAAGAAGATCCCTCCATAGCAACAACTGTTGCCAATACAAGCTTGTAGTGCTTTTTTTGCCAAACCAAAGCCTGTTCAATAAGTTGTTTTAATTCGTGTGTCATAGACAAATAGCAGGCTTAAAGATATTAATTCACATAAAAAACCCCTCTTTAAGACCATTTAAAATCGCTCCGTATTGAAACATTTAATCAAAAAAAAGTATCTTCATAGATGAATCAGTAGTAAGTGACCATTATACTCTCATTTATTGGATATACACTTTTTGTTGCTCTGTACTCCTGGTATCGGCTTCGCAAAGAATCATTAAATTCCCAAGAAGGGTATTTTTTAGGTGGTCGTAGTTTGACGGGTGTAGTCATAGCAGGCTCAATGTTGCTGACCAATATTTCTACAGAACACCTCATAGGGATGAATGGCTCATCTTACAAAAATGGCTTTATCATTATTGCTTGGGAAGTTACCTCTGCCCTAGCACTCGTTTTAGCTGCCGTTTATTTTGTCCCAAAATACCTCAAAATGGGACTCACCACCATCCCACAGTATCTAGAAGAACGTTTTGATAAGGGCACCCGCACGTGGGTTGCTCTTTTTCTAATGATTTCCTTTGTGGTTACCATCCTTCCTATTGTCCTTTATACCGGAGCGATTAATTTGGAAAGCATTTTTAATATTTCAGAACATTTAGGGGTTACAGAACAAGAAGGAATTACACTCACTATAGTAGTAATTGGGCTCATAGGATCATTATATGCTATAATGGGAGGGCTCAAAGCAGTAGCTGTTTCCGACACTTTAAATGGATATGGACTTCTGATTGGCGGATTGGCCGTGCCCTGTATCGCTTTATACACTATTGGAAAGGGAAATGTGATACAAGGTCTTTCAACGGTATATGATCATGCTCCTGACAAATTCAATGTCATTGGAGCTTCTGATTCCATTCTTCCATTTGAAGTGCTCTTTACGGGTTTGATGATCAATCAACTTTATTTTTGGAGCATGAATCAAACCATCATTCAGAGAGCATTTGGAGCCAAAAATTTGGTGGAGGCGCAAAAGGGCTTGCTGTACACGGGGATATTGAAAATTTTGGTTCCATTAATCATAATTTTACCAGGGGTCATTGGTTATTATTACTACGGTGATAGCCTATATGAAAATCAAGATATGATCTACCCTGAACTGATCAAAAAGGTTTTTCCCGTGGGTCTTATTGGTATTTTTGCAGCTGTAGTTATGGGCGCAGTTTTAAGCACCTTCAATAGTGTTCTAAACAGTGCTGCCACCATTTTTAGTATCGATTTATACAAAGGTCTGATCCATCCTTCCAGTTCAGATAAAAAATTAGTTCAAATAGGGAAACTCACCTCAACAATACTGGCAGTTTTTGCAATAACGGTAGCTCCTTGGGTAGGGAACGCTCCAGAGGGCTTATACCAATTATTACAACAACTAAATGGAATCTTTTTCATTCCAATTGCCTCAATCATGATTGCAGGTTTTTTTACTAACACAATTTCCGCTGTTGCCGCTAAAACTGCACTGGTAGTAGGACTGATTTTTTACTTGATTTGTACATTTATTTTTCCGATAGACCTTCATTTTGTCCACATTTGGGGAATTGAATTTGTTTTAAATATGCTGGTTATGTTTGGTATTTCCTTTTTCTACCCCAATACAAAAACAAAAGAAGAAAATAAAATGGCATTGATGGACTTAAAAACCTGGAAATATACCCCACATCTTTCGGTCATTCTATGCATAGTTACTGTTGTCATCTACATTAGCTTAGGGACGTGGATTTAGTAATATCCATCAATCTTTAGCGATTCTATTTGCTTCAAAAAAGCACGCTTACTAATTTGAATAGGTGTTTCTTCATTTTGTTGTATAAAAAATAATTTCCTGTGGATGTACCGCGGAGGAAAACCAATTTCGATGGTTGTCGGCGAAAAAGTAGCTGGTCGAAAAGTAACCTCGTTTTTCCTGTAAATTTTTAGGGTATCCAAGTCAAAAAGCAAATTGAGATAGCCTACATTAAATCGCTTTTTGTTTTTGTAATAGTAAGGTAAAAAATAGTATTCCAAGGAATCATAGGTAACTACTTTTGAAAGTTCGCGTTCCACATTAAACTCCTCTCCTTCCAACAGTGACTTGGCCTCAAACTGATCTTCGTATTGATCGTACCTAAGAAAATACTTTTCGGAATTAATTTTCCCTGCAGTAAAATTTTCATTGTAGTACCTTTTTCCTTTTATCTTTCCATCCCACATAGAACGAAACCTTTCGGATTTTAGGCGAGAACTTTTGTTAACACTATCTCCTAAAATAGTTCGGGTGTATTGTTGTGCTGTTCCTTGAAAAAAGCACAGAAAACATACGATAACTAAAAAGTAACGCATGATTCCATTAATCCATTACAAATGGAACTTCCATCGCCGTTGGCGGCATGGCCTGTTTAGACTCGCTGACCATACGTT
>VMCW01000080.1 GCA_008081175.1 Flavobacteriaceae bacterium | reverse complement strand
TAAAGCAAACAGAAAGGTTATTAATGCAAAGGGGAGCAAACTGTCTTTGGATACAATGGGTATAGAAGGTTTCAACATTTTAATTATTTTTAAATTCAAATATTTTATCCATCAACATCCATTTGGCACCTTTAGGAGAGTTGGGTAGGGCCTGTTGGTAGTTCCACATGAGTTTTTCCCATTCTTGTACTTTGGGATTGCATGCATCCATTGCGGCTTTGCGATCCAATGAAAAAGACCCGTCTCCCTCTAAAATAAGAAACAATCGATTGAAGACGTGATAGATTTCAGCTCGAACAACTCCCGCTTCTTTTAGGCTATCTAAAATTTCAGGCCAAACCTTTTTGTGGTATTCCACATAAGCCTCAATTCCCTCTGGATCATTTTTTAAATCCAGTGCAAAACAAAATATATTGTGTTGTTCCCCTTGGTAATCCATAACGCTATTTGAGTGCCCGATCTAAATGAACATACCCCCCATCAACATAAATTAATTGACCAGTGGTGTGACTGGATTTTTCTGAAAGCAAAAAAGCAACAGCATTGGCAATTTCTTCCTTGGTCGTCATTCTTTTTTCTAAGGGTATTTTGTCTGTAATGGAAGTCAATTTCTCTTTTGAATTTTCAAAGCTTTCTACCCACTTTTTATAGAGTGGAGTGTAACACTCTGAAACAATAACACTGTTCACCCGAACAGCATAAGGAAGTAACTCGACCGCCCATTCTCTTGTTAAGGCATTTCTACCTCCATTTGCTGCAGCGTATCCTGAAGTACCTCCTTGACCCGTATCTGCAACTTTTGAACTGATGTTTACAATTGCTCCTTTATTTTTCTTTAATTCCGGCAGTACAAGCTGTGCCATTTTATAGTAATGGGCCACATTTTTATGTAAGGAAAATAAAAACTCATCGTAGGTTCCTTTCTCTAAACCTATACTATCGTTAACACCTGCATTGTTTACCAGGCCGTGAATTGTACCATAGTGCTTTAGTATTTTTGAAACAGCTTGCTCACATTGTTTGGGATCTGTTAGCTCTGCAAAAGCATGGCCTACTTCAACACCCTCATCCGCAAAGGTTTTAACGGCCTTTTGTATGCCTTTGCGATCACGACCCACAATCACAGGTAGTGCGCCCTCTTGAGCTAAGACCGCTACAATTCCCGATCCAATACCTTTAGAACCTCCTGTTACAAGAATGACTTTTTTTTCTAATCCTAAATCCATATTACTACTTATAAGTTATAAAAAGCAATGGCATTTTCACCTAAAATACCAGCTTGAGTTCTTTTATCAAAAGAGGAAATAAAGTTTTGTACCAAACCAAACACCTTTTTGTAATCCGAAGCCAATAAGCAAACAGGCCAGTCTGAACCAAATAATATCCTTTCAGGGCCAAAACAATGAAAAACATGCTCCATATAAGGTGTGAAATCTTCATTTTTGAATCCTTGTGTGGGTGCTTCTGTTACCATTCCTGAAAGTTTACAAAAAACATTTTTATTTTTTGCGAGTTGTTGTATTTGTGAACGCCAAAATTCTGGAATTTCTGAACGGATTGCTGGTTTTGCTATATGATCCAAAACAAATTTTTGTTTCGGGAATTTTTTTACCAAAACTATGGCTGATGGTAACTGCTGAGGATAAATCAATAAGTCAAAGGTCAGTTGGTATTTTGAAAGCATGGCTATTCCTCTTTGCACCTTTTCTCGGAGGAAATAATCGTCTTCTTCTGCCTGAGCAATATGCCTGAATCCCTTCAATAATGGGTTCTTTGTGAAATAGGACAGTCGTTCTTCTAGGTTGGTATCACAAAGATCCACCCATCCAACAACTCCTTTTATAAATGTGTACTCCTCGGCACATTGCAATAAAAATTCGGTTTCTTGTTCAGATTGATCCGCTTGGACCGCTACACAACCATCTATACCCTGTCCTTCAAGTACAGAAGCTAAATCCTTTGGGAGAAAATCACGCTTTAAAACACCCATAGTTTCATCAATCCAGACATCCCGTTCTGGGCGATACTTCCAAAAATGCTGATGACTGTCTATAATCATTTGAAGCTGATGCACTTTTGCTTTGAAATTCCCAGTCCTTCAATTCCCAATTCAACTTCGTCTCCTGCTTTGAGATAAAGTGGAGGATCCATTCCTAGTCCTACGCCAAAAGGTGTTCCCGTAGAGATGATATCACCAGGGAGTAATGTCATGAATTGACTGATGTAACTCACAACTTGCTGAATGTTAAAAATAAAATCAGAAGTGCTACTGTTTTGCATCATTACTCCATTGAGTTTTAGCCACAGATTCAGGTTGTTGGGATTGTCAACTTCGTTTGCAGTAGCAATAAAAGGCCCTAAGGGCGCAAAGGTATCGCAACTCTTACCCTTCACCCACTGACCCGAGCGTTCCAATTGAAATGCTCGTTCGCTAACGTCATTGTGCAAAACATAACCTGCTACATGGTTTAGCGCTTCTTCTTCCGAAACGTAAGAAGCCTTTTTTCCAATCACTACTGCCAGTTCTACCTCCCAATCTGTTTTTTGACTCCCCTTAGGGATAACAATTGGGTCATACGGTCCCACTATAGCAGAAGTTGCCTTAAAAAAGAGTACAGGTTCTTTGGGCGCTTCCATACCGCTTTCTTCTGCATGTTTTGCGTAATTTAACCCAACACATACCAGTTTCGAAGGACGACATAAAGGAGACCCCCAACGAATTTCATCCGCAACTTTTGGACAGTTCGCTTGATTTTTTTTGAGCCATTCTTCCAGCTTAGATGGACCTTCATTACCAAAAAAAGATTCATCAAAATCAGAACCAAAAGCACTAACATCAAGTCGTGTTCCGTCCTCGAGTAAAACCCCTGGCTTTTCTGTGTCACGTTTTCCAAATCGAATGAGTTTCATGATTTTTTATTTAGAATTAAGTGTTGTAAATCCACCGTCTATTGAAAAATTAGTTCCAGTGATAAAACGAGCCTCCTCAGAACTAAGATACAAGGCCATATCTGCAATTTCTTGTGGTTCAGCCATTCGTCCAATAGGTTGAGTTTGAGAAAGATTTTCAAACATTTGGTCTTCATTCCCAGGATAATTTTTTTTGATAAAACCATCTACAAAAGGAGTGTGTACACGTGCTGGTGAGATACAATTACAACGTATGTTGTGATTGACATAGTCCTTAGCGATAGAATAAGTCATGGTGAGAACCGCTCCTTTAGTCATAGAATAGGCAAAACGATCTGATATGCCAACACTAGAGGCTATGGAAGCCATATTGATTACTACACCAGACTGTTCTTTTTTCATAAAGGGAATCACTGCTTTTGAACAGTTAAATACCCCTTTTATATTAACTTGATACAGCCTGTCTAAATCTTTTTCTTCACAATCCTCAATTGTTCCGACATGCGCAATTCCAGCATTGTTTATTAATACAGCGATAGTCTCCTTTTTTGCAATTGCATGAACTACTGTCGTGACTTGTTCAAAATTTGATACATCACAAAGGTGTATTTCTGCTAAAAATCCGAGGTTTCGTATTGTTTCAATCGTTTCATTTGCTGCTTTTTGATCTTTTTCCAGTAGATGAACCCTAGCCCCTTGTTGGGCAAAAGTCGTCGCTATCGCTTTACCGATACCGCTACCTCCTCCTGTGATAAGTACCGTTTTCTTATGAAGTGAAAATTTGTTATTCATTCTCTTTTTTTAAAGTGACATCCCCCTTTTCCAAGGTATAAAATCGTTTTGATCCAATTTCCTTGCACACACTTTTTGTCGACCACTCGCTACCTCAATAAGGTAATCCAATAATGCTTCTCCACAAGTTTCAATCGAAGAAACTCCCTCGATAACTGTTCCTGCATTAAAATCTATAAGGTCATTCATTTTATTATATAAACTCGTATTAGAAGATACTTTAATTACGGGCACCGCTGGGTTACCTGTGGGTGTTCCTAGCCCTGTTGTAAACAGTATCAAATTGGTTCCAGAGCCAGCAAGAGCGGTAGTTGATTCTACATCATTTCCAGGAGTGCACAAAAGGCTTAAGCCCGGTCGTACCACTTGTTCTGTATAATCCAAAACATCAACGATTGGTGATGTACCCCCCTTTTTTGCGGCACCGGCAGATTTAATAGCATCAGTTATTAACCCGTCTTTAATGTTTCCTGGTGAAGGATTAGAGTCAAAACCAGCACCAAGAAGGCTGGCTTTATGATGATACTCCTTCATTAGTTTTTCAAATTTTTTGGCGTGTTCTAAAGTTTCACATCTGTTGACTAGTTCTTGTTCCACACCATTGAGTTCTGGAAACTCAGATAATACAGCGGCACCCCCTTGACCTATCACAACGTCAGAGACAAAACCCAAAACGGGATTAGCTGAAATACCAGAAAATCCGTCAGATCCACCGCATTCTAATCCTACAGTTAATTTACTAAGCGGTGCAGGGACCCGTTTATTCTTGTTGGCCTTGATTAAACCTACAAAAGTCTTTTTTATACATTCAGCTAAATATTCTGGTTCAGATGTACTGTTTTGCTGTTCCAAAAAATAAATAGGTTTATCCAAATGGGGACTGATTCTTCCTACTGCCTCTTGCAACAGGGGAATCTGAGCGTGCTGGCAACCCAAACTCAAAACAGTAGCACCTGCAACATTAGGATTGTTGAGATAGCCTGCTAATAAGTTACAAAGTGCAATAGCGTCCGAAGTAGCTCCACCACAACCCCCTTCATGTGTTAAAAAATAAACTCCATCGATATTGGGAAAAAGGGGATTGTTTTCCTTTTCCTTTTTACCACTCAGAATGGTTTCCTCTAAAAGTTCTTTTTCAGAAGCCCCAGACTGATACTTTTGTACTAATACATCTAAATTGAAAATGCTTTTTTGTGTTTTTTCATAACCCAATGCTCTGAGCATTACTTTTTTTAATTCTTCTATATTTCTGTTTTGACAAAAAACTAAAGGAATTACCAGCCAATTGTTTTCTGTTCCTACTTTACCATCAGATCGTGGATATCCTAAAAATGTTTTATTCTTATATTTTTCATACAAAGGAGCTGTCCAGCTTTTATTCTCAGGTTTTGACGTAACGCTGTATTTTTGAGTCTCGTGAGAAAGATTTTGGGTGGAAATCAACCCCCCTCTTGGAATTTTTTTTGTTGCGCGCCCTACAACAACACCGTACATATAAACCTCTTCACTTTTTGAAAATTCTTTTAAAGCAAACTTGTGTTTTGCAGGCACAGTATCAACAAGTCTTACTTTTTCATTCCCATTATTGATAAGTGTACCTTGAGGTAAATCTGTAAGGGCTACCATCAAATTATCACGGGGGTGGATTTTTACTATTTTCGAATTTGGTTCCATTAGTGCTCACAATAAAATTAAGATTATTATTAGTAATAAACCAATTAAGAGACTGAGAATAATCAGGTCAGCATTTTACATTACTTTGTAAAAAGAAACTAAACGAAACGGAATGAAATCAGTTGCTTGGGTTTTTATATATTTGGGAAATTTTAAATTTTCGTTATGAGTCCAGGTGGTGTTGCAGTAGTTGTCATTATTACTATGATTGTTGTTCTTTTGGTTCTTTTCCGTGATATGATAAATTCTAAATAATTGATATGAAGCGTATTGTTTTACTACTGGTAGTTGTTCTCTCTATCTCTTGTTCAAAAGAATCAAAACAAGAATCAATATTAGATCAATTGGACAGTATCGTTTGGACCCGTGGTACGAATTACAAAATATTTAAAAGCAATCCTTTCCGTCTTATTTTAATTGAAGATGGCACTTGTCTTGAATTCACTGAAAACCCAAAAATGATCATGGAAAATGAATTTCAATACACCCTTTTAGAAAACAGTACCGATACCTTGAAATTGGGGTATAAAGTTACGGGAGAACGACTGAACCATTGTGGTACATTCACTTATTACATCGATGAAAAAGGAGAACTAGTTCGCTCCTATGAAGAATGTAACACTTTCTATCAAACAAATAATGTAACGAATTTCTACAGTGTAGAAAAGGATTTAGGGACATTGTGTCCCGAACTACAAGACTAAACGCAATCTTTAGGCTTTCCAGGTACCTCCATAACGATAATCTGGATTATTGGGTTTGACTTCCAACAAACAACTTTTACAAACAAAAACCCATAGTGTAGGTCTTTTGTACTGGACGCGAAACATCACAGGAAATTCTAACTGACATCGAGCACACTTTTTTTTTCGCATCTTAAACAAGAAAATTGTTCCCTTAAAATAAAATTTAAATTTACAAGAAACTAAACAGATGGAAAATTATCTCGAGTGGGGATATTTAGGACTTTTTGTCGCTAGTTTTTTAGCAGCAACGATTTTGCCTTTAAGCTCAGAACTTTTTTTGAGTGCTCTGCTGGCTGGTGGTGCCTCCTTTGAACTAAGTCTAAGTGTTGCCACACTTGGCAATTGGCTAGGAGGGTTGAGCAGCTACGGTTTGGGGCGTTTAGGAAAATGGAGTGCTCTAGAGCGCTTTTTTGGTTTGCAAAAAACCAAAATAGAGGGGGCGCAAAATAAGATCAACCGCTGGAGAAGTTTTCTCGCTTTTTTTTGTTGGCTTCCTGTAGTGGGAGATCTTTTTGCTGTAGGCTTGGGGTTCTTTAAAATCAATTTTACACGTGTTGCTATATGGATGTTTATTGGCAAGGTACTTCGCTACCTCTGCTGGGGACTTTTGACCCTTTGGGGAATTTCCTTACTTTAATAAAAAAAATGAAACGAAACCCAATTGAAGTTTTTGGAGAGTGGGCCGATTTGGATAAAGATTTCGGTATGGAAAAAAACCATAAAAATTCCGTTCAACACATGCTGGATTTTGTGCTAAAAGATGCTACACCCTTTTCTTTTATTGATGCAGGCTGTGGAAATGGATGGGTGCTTAAAGAAGTCGTTAAAACTTCAAATTGTCAAAAGGCAATTGGAATCGACGGCTCCTTTAAAATGATTCAAAAAGCTAAAAAATTGCACCCAGAATTTGAATACTTCTGTGCTGACCTAAACGAATGGAACCCAGAACAAAAGGTCGATATTGTTCATTCCATGGAAGTCTTTTATTATCTAGAAGATCCGAGAGCGCTCATTCAAAGGATTTTTGATTATTGGCTAAAGACTGCTGGTAGACTAATCATTGGTCTTGACTTTTATTTGGAAAACCAGGTTTCTCATGACTGGCCAGAAAGCTGCGGTATTGACACCATGAAGTTATTTAGCGAAAATGAATGGAGTCAGTTCTTTACTGATGCTGGATTCCACTCGGTAAAAACATGGCGTTTTGGAAAAGAAAACAATTGGGAGGGCACACTTATAGTGACCGGGCTTAAATAAGCTACTCATGATTGTATCTTCCTGGAGCGAGACGTTTACTAAAAAGAGGAAACAAAGAATGTGGAAGCACCTTTAACAAAAAGACTATGAGCTTAAAGGTTTTGGTAGGAACACATACTTTTTTTCCTTGTAAGGTAGCTGCTACCGCTTCTTTTGCCACCCTGGATGCTGATTTTTTCATAAAGGCTGGAACACGATCCATTTGCTCTTGAACACCACTAGCGGTATGAAAATTAGTAATAGTATAGCCTGGACATACTGCTGTAGACTTTATACCCATACTGTTATAATTTAAATTCAAGCCCTCACTAAAGCGATTGACAAATGTTTTTACTGGACCATATAACGTTTGAATCGAGGAAGGAGGAGCAAATGCAGCAACAGAAGAAATCATCATAATATTACCCTGTTTTGCCTTTATCATATCTTTTAAAAATAATTTAGTTAGGGCGATTACAGCGAGTGATAAAACCCTCAAAAAGCGCTCTTCTGCATCCATGGGTGTTTCATGAAAAGGAGTAGCCAGTGAATAGCCTGCGTTATTTACTAATAAAGTAATAGTAAATCCTCTTTGTTGACAAAAATCATAAAGCACTTGAGGCGTTTTTGGATCTTCCAAATCACCTTTACAATATTCAACTCTTACTCCATAGGTCTCTCGCAAGGTCTTACTCAGCGCTTCTAGGGGTTCTCTTTTTCTGGCCGTAAGCACAAGTGAAAACCCCCTTTCAGCCAAATTTTTTGAAATTTCTAAACCAATACCAGAGGTAGCTCCTGTAACTAACGCTTGTTTTGTTTCCATTTTATCTTCTTATTGTAAACGAATGTAACGAATATCTTTTACTGGTTTTTGTTTGATTGTAAAATAGAGAATAGAGAATTATCTTTGTTATCAAATTTTTTTAATGATTATAAACACACGTTTCTGTATTCTGTCATTACTGTTCTGCTTAAGTGCTACATCACAGCTCACTGCGCAAGCGTTATTTAAATCATTTGATTTTCAAATGCCTGAAGAGAAAGCAAAGGAGCTCCTCCTTCAAGAAAGCAAAGCATTAAAAAATCTAGCCTTTGGAAAAGAGACTTCCTATGCCGTAAGAAGAAAGTCTCTTGTTAGCAAAGATGGGAAATTGGTGAGCATCAATTTAGGAAGCAAAAAAAATCTCACCCTTAAAGAAGCTGAAAACTACCTTAAAAAAGGACGTACCTACTTTGAGTCAAACAACTTTAAAACTGTCTATGCTCAAGAAAATTGGTCCAACCCCATTTTAGTTAAAAAGAATCTCCCCTGTATCCGTTTTGTAGATCCAGAAAAAACCGTAGTTGTTGAAATTGATCCAAGAGGTCAAGGGAGTGTATACAATGTCTTCGTTACTTTTTATAATTATGATTGGTTTCTCAGAAAAGCCAGAGGTCA
>VMCW01000060.1 GCA_008081175.1 Flavobacteriaceae bacterium | reverse complement strand
TATGCTTGGTGAGAGTCATGAAAGAAGAAAAACAACCATATCTAAAAGTTTTTTCTTTCAAAATGTACTCAATAAAAAGTGGGGCTATCAAGACCAACATATGAGAAACATGTTGTTTAAAAACAATGGTTCCCAATTGCCCTTTACAGAAATTGGTCAATTTTCTGGAGTCTATCAAACCGATTGGAGTTGGTCTCCACTTTTTGCGGATTTCGATTACGATGGAAATAGAGATCTGTTTATTACAAACGGTTTTCCTAGGGACATCACAGACATGGATTTTGCTAACTATAGATTGGATTACGGGACCTATACGCCCATTAAAACGCTATTGGATTCGATACCTATCGTCAAAATCCCAAATTATGCTTATAAAAACAAGGGTGACTTAACTTTTGAGGATGTTAGTGATCATTGGGGTCTGGGACAAGCTTCTTTTTCAAACGGAGCTGTTTTCAGTGATCTCGACCTGGATGGAGATTTAGATTATGTCGTAAACAACATAAATGATGTTGCTTTTGTTTTTGAAAACACACTTGTCAAAAAGGAGGGTTTTCCAAACTATTTGCAGCTGGAGTTGAAAGGAAGTAAAACAAATCCAAATGCTTTAGGGGCTAAAGTTGTCTTAAGATTATCGGATGGGTCTCTTCAATACCAAGAGCAACAGATATCTAGAGGTTATATGTCTTCTGCTGACCCTGTTCTTTATTTTGGTTTAGGAGCATCAAATCAAATCGAAAAGCTAGAGGTACTCTGGCCAGATGGCAGTATAAGTTCTGTGGAACACCCAAAGAGTAACAGCCGAATTCAGCTCAGTCAACAAGAGGCTATAAAAACTGAAAGTTTAACTTTTCCTTTTATTGAAAAAGAGCAAAAATTACCTTATCGTGAAGTCTCAGAGAACTACGGTATTAACTATTATCATGAAGAAGGAAATGTGCAAGACTTTTTCAAGCAGCGTTTACTGCCCCATAAACTTTCACAAAACGGTCCTTGTCTTGCAGTGGGTGATATAAATGGGGATGAGCTTGAAGATTTTATTGTTGGGAGTGCATCGGGCTATGCTCCACAAGTTTATATTCAAAATCAGTCCAGTACATTCAAATCAGAACCCTTGTATACAAAGCAAGACGCCTTGAAGTACGAAGTAGAAAGTATGGCTTTGTTTGACGTAGATCTAGATGGTGATTTAGATCTTTACTTAGTGTCCGGAGGCAATCAATTTGATGCTGGTGATGCAGGTTATCTGGATCGCTTGTTAATCAACGATGGAAGAGGAAATTTCACTTTTGACAACACTCGACTTCCAGAAATCAAGGCCAACGGCTGTGTAGTGCGACCTGTAGATTTTGATCTCGATGGAGACATGGACCTTTTTGTAGGGGGGCATAACAAACCGGGGGCTTTCCCTTTGGCAGATCCTAGTTTCTTATTGAAAAACAATGAAGGGTATTTTGAAGATGTAACTGAAGAAATGTTGCCTTCCTTTCAACCTTTTGGAATTGTTACAGATGCCCAATGGGCAGATATCAATCAGGATGGACGTAAAGACTTGATTCTAGTCGGAGAGTACAGTCCAGTGGTTGTTTTGCTGAATTTAAAAGAAGGGTTTCAAAAACTGAAATCTCCTGATCTGGATGCCGCTTCAGGCTTATGGCGTGCTCTAGAGATCTCAGATTTTGATAACGACGGAGATTCTGATTTCCTCTTGGGTAACTTAGGAAAAAACAATATGTTTTCTATTTCTCCAGAAACCCCCATGGTAATAAGTACGCGAGACATTGACAAAAACGGAAGTGTAGACCCACTTATCTTTAATGCGCAACAGAACAGCAAGGGTGACTGGGAGATGTTTCCTACACAATTCTGGGATAACTTGACCCAACAAAGCCCTGTGTTCCGACAGGAATTTAATACTTATCGAGACTTTTCAAAAGCTACGATGGAATATTATCAAAAGAAAGGGTTTTTAGTAAAAGATAGTATCTTGTCTGCACGCTATGATGATTCAAAATGGTTAGAAAATCTAGGGGATGGGAACTTTAAGTTGCACAGCCTTCCTCAAGAATTACAGTTAGGACCTATTAACGATTTTTTAGAATTTGGTACAGAAGCGAATCGAACGCTTTTTGTAATAGGAAATGATTTTGGTGGAGCACCTTTTGAAGGGAATTCAGACGCACTACAAGGGAGTATTTTGAAATGGAATTCTACAGGAGACCCTGAGATTTTGAGTGCACAGGATTCTGGTTTTCACGTATTTGGAGATGCTCGTGAGATGAACAAGCTCCATTTAGGAAATGGGAAAACTTTAATTCTTGTCACACAAAATCAAGGGAAACTACTCGCTTTTGAAAAGCAATAAGCTCTGAAACCAAAACAATTTTATTCTTTAACTTCAAAAATTGTATTTTTAGGGGCTAAAGTGGTTGTTGGAATACAACTGAAAAAAAGTAAAAACATTTTTGATTACTTACCGATTGAATTAATGCAGCGAATTAAATTTCTCTTTTTCCTTTTTGTTTTAGTGCATTTTTCCTGTTCTGAAAATAGGAATACAGCTTATTTGGAAAAATTAAATAATCCTGAGTTGTTTCAAGAAGCGATGCAAAACCTAACAGATATTATTGTTTATGATATCTTCTCGCCTCCCGTGGCCTCTCGTGTGTATTTGTATCCTTCTATAGCCGCCTATGAGATTATTGCTTCCTACGATTCACAAAACTACTCAACTTTAGTAGGACAAGTAAACGAGTTGCTTCCAATACCTACGTCAGATCATCCAGATGTAAATCCAAATTTAGCAGCTTTGTATTCTTTTAATGCCGTTGGGAAAACATTAATTTTTTCACAGCAAAAAATGGAAGTTTATCAAGACAAATTTCAAAAACAAATTGAAGAATATAATGTTCCCTCTGAGGTAATAAAAGCCTCAAAAGCCTATGGCGAACAGGTGGCTAAAGCTGTTTTAGAATGGGCATCTAATGACATGTATAGCGAGACGAGGACATTTCCAAAATACACCATCAAAGAAGGTGATCGTTTTTGGAAACCTACTCCACCAGATTATATGGATGGAATCGAGCCGCACTGGACTGAAATACGAACTATGGTTTTGGATTCTTCCAATCAGTTTCCTCCAAAAGCTCCTCTACCATTCGATTTAAAAAAAGGCAGTTCCTTTCAAAAACAACTCATGCAGGTTTTTGAAGTGACGAATGCGCTTACTGAGGAGCAGGTAGATATTGCTAAATTTTGGGATTGTAATCCCTATGTCACTCACCATAAGGGGCATTCCATGTTTGCTACTAAAAAGATTACACCAGGGGGACACTGGATCGGAATTACTGCAATTGCAACACGACAGGCGAGAAGTTCTTTTTCTGAGACTGTTAATGCCTACGCTAATGTTTCCATTGCTTTATTCGACGCATTTATCAGTTGTTGGGATGAAAAGTGGGAGACCCTTGTTGTTCGTCCAGAAACCCTTATCAATCAATATTATGATGAGGATTGGTTACCTTTACTACAAACCCCTCCTTTTCCAGAATACACTAGTGGTCATTCTGTTATTTCAAGAGCAGCGGCCGTTACGCTAACCGATTTGTATGGAGATAACTTTGCTTTTATAGATACCACTGAGGTAGCCTATGGCTTGCCCAAAAGAAATTATAAATCCTTCATTCACGCTTCAGAAGAAGCGGCTATATCGAGACTTTATGGCGGCATACACTATATGATGGCCATAGAGGAAGGAGTAGCACAAGGCCAAAAAGTAGGGGATTACATTGTGCAAAAATTACAAACAAAAAAGGGAACTAAATAAAAAATCATTTTATCATGGAGAAAAGGCACCTCAATTTTTGGCAAATCATGACCATGAACTTTGGTTTTTTTGGAGTTCAGTTCAGTTTTGGCTTACAGCAAAGTAATATGAGTGCCATTTATAAATATTTGGGTGCAGAAGAAGCTGAATTGCCCTTGCTATGGTTGGCTGGCCCTGTAACAGGCCTAATAGTTCAGCCTATTATTGGTGCTATAAGTGACGGTACTTGGTCTCCCAAGTTTGGAAGGAGAAAACCCTTCTTTCTTATCGGTGCCCTAATTGCAAGTATTGCTTTGATTGCAATGCCTTACTCCAGTTCTATATGGATGGCCGCTGGATTGCTTTGGATTTTAGATGCAGCAAATAACATTGCTCTAGAGCCTTACAGAGCGTTCATTTCTGATAAGCTTCCCAAAAAACAATATTCGTTTGGATTTTTAGTTCAAAGTTTTTTTACGGGACTCGGAACAACTTTAGCAAATTTTACTCCAGCAATTTTGGTTTCTTTTGGAGTGCTTGCCCTTACAGATAAAATGGATAATGGCATCCCAGTTTCTACCTTCTGGGCCTTTGGTATAGGTGCAGCAGCCTCAATTATTACTATTTTGATAACGGTGCTGACTACCTCAGAATACCCTCCTACTGCAGAAGAACTTCAAGAAATGGAAGCTGCTAAAAATGGAGAGAACATAATTTTAAAAACCATTAAAGATATTGTGTCTGCTTTCAAGGAGATGCCATTGACAATGAAACAGTTGATACCTGTTATGTTTTTTCCTTGGTATGCGATGTTTTGTTACTGGCAGTATCTGACATCAGCGCTTTCACTTTCTTTATATAATACGTTAGATCAAAGTACCATTTATTTTAATCAAGCGCAGTTATTGACAGGAAACTTAAATGGAACCTATAATATTATTTGTTTTACTATAGCTTTTGCAATGATCCCGATTGCTAAAAAATTAGGAGCAAAAAAACTCCATTTTATCAGCCTTGCTATCGGTGGAATTGGATTGCTGTGTATGCCTCTTCTCAATGATATAGAAATCTTGTTTACCCTTCCCTTTGGCAATGGAATAGAGGTTTCACAGATCTATCTTTTTTCTTTTGGTTTGGGTATCACTTGGGCCTCAATGATGGCAATGCCTTATGAAATGCTCGCCTCTTCAATACCAACAGGTAAAACAGGGATTTACATGGGAATTTTCAACATGTTTATTGTGATTCCGATGATCGTGCAGATTTTTACTGTTCAATATTTTGTTTATGATCTTTTGGATCAAAATCCAATCAATATCATCCGTCTAGCTGGAATTTTTCTGGTTATTGGTGGATTCTTTTCCTTGTTTGTTTCCCAGCCCAAAAAAAGCTAATTAAATTTATTTAACTACCTTCCAAATCAAATTAATGGTCCATGAGAAAAGAGCAGCAAAGACGTGCAGCTTTGGTTTATCACGCCAAACCTTATCCTGGAAAAACTAAAGTTGTTCCAACAAAAAGCTATGATACACAGAGAGATTTGGCATTGGCCTACTCTCCGGGAGTAGCTATTCCCTGTAAGGAAATAGATAAGCAACAATCCGATGTTTATAAATACACTAACAAAGGAAATTTAGTTGCCGTAATTTCAAATGGAACAGCTGTGTTGGGATTAGGAGACATTGGTCCCAATGCATCAAAACCTGTAATGGAAGGAAAGGCCTTGCTATTTAAAATTTTTGCAGGAATTGATGTTTTCGATATAGAAGTAGACGCTAAAGATCCAGAGAAGTTCATTGAGGCTGTTAAAGCCATAGCTCCTACTTTTGGAGGGATCAATTTGGAGGACATTAAATCTCCGGAGGCTTTTGAAATTGAGCGCAGGCTTAAAGAAGAGCTCGATATTCCCGTCATGCATGACGATCAGCATGGAACAGCCATAATTTCTGCAGCAGCATTAATCAACGCTCTAGAACTTGCAGAAAAGAAAATAGATGAAGTTAAAATAGTGGTTTCTGGGGCTGGAGCTGCAGCGATTTCTTGTACTAAATTATACCTTTCTTTTGGTGCAAAAATAGAGCACATTGTCATGTTGGACAGTAAAGGGGTTATCAAAAAAGACAGGGAGAATCTCACGCCAGAAAAGGAACAATTTGCTACAGACCTTCCCCTGGAAAACTTGGAGCAAGCACTTGAAAATGCAGATGTCTTCATAGGGCTATCTCAACCCAATATTGTCACTCCAGCAATGCTTAAAAAAATGGCTCCAAACCCGATAGTTTTTGCCATGGCTAACCCAGATCCCGAAATTGGATACGAGGAAGCTTGTAAAACTCGAGAAGATATCATTATGGCCACTGGTCGTTCAGATCACCCCAATCAGGTAAACAATGTATTGGGCTTTCCTTTTATTTTTAGAGGGGCACTAGATGTAAGAGCGACTAGTATCAATGAGGAAATGAAAATGGCAGCTGTAAAAGCTTTGGCAGATCTTGCAAAGGAATCTGTTCCCGAGCAGGTTAATGTGGTGTATGACGAAACACGTCTCAGCTTTGGGAAAGAGTACATCATACCCAAACCTTTTGATCCTAGGTTAATTACAACCGTACCCCCAGCAGTTGCTAAAGCTGCAATGGACTCCGGCGTGGCAAAAGAGCCTATTGAAAATTGGGAGCGTTACATAGAAACTTTGGAAGAGCGTTTAGGCACTACTCAAAAGATGGTTCGCTTACTTCACGATCGTGCAAAAGCAGCTCCAAAGCGATTGGTATTTGCAGAGGCAGACCAAATGGATGTTCTGAAAGCAGCTCAAATTGTCTTTGAAGAAAAAATTGCAATACCTATACTCTTAGGAAATAAAGCAAAAATAGAGGAGTTAAGAGAAAAAATTGAGTTCGTAGAGCCCGTTGAGATCATTGATCCCAAGGAACAAGAACAGAGTAAAACAAGAAAAAAATACGCAGAGCTTTTTTGGGACGCCCAAAACAGAAAAGGCTACACCTTATATGACGCCCAGCGTTTGATGCGTGAGCGAAACTATTTCGCCTCTATGATGATAAAAAATGGGGATGCAGATGCAATGATTTCAGGATACTCCAGGAATTACCGCACTGTAGTAAAGCCTATTTTAGAAACAATCCCTAGAGCCAAAGGGGTACAACGGGTTGCAGCTACAAACTTAATGTTAACGAAATCTGGCCCTTTATTTCTTTCAGATACCACAATAAATGTTGACCCCACAGCAAAAGAATTGGCTAAAATAGCTCAGATGACAGGTCAAATGGCAAAGATTTTTGGTATGGAACCAGTGATCGGGATGCTTTCTTTTTCCAATTTTGGATCGTCTAGATTTCCTCAAGCCAGTAAAGTATCAGAAGCAGTCGCTATACTTCATAGAAGTCAACCCGAACTGATTGTCGATGGACCCATTCAGTCTGATTTTGCACTGAACAAAGAACTGCTGCAAGACCGATTTCCATTTTCTAGCTTGAGCAATAAAAAGGTAAACGTTTTGGTCTTTCCAAATTTAGATGCGGCAAACATAACTTATAAATTAATGAAAGAGCTTAACGAAGCATTGTCTATAGGGCCCATATTGATGGGTCTTAGTGAGCCTATTCACATTTTACAGCTAGGTGCTTCCGTATCAGAAATTGTAAATATGTCTGCGGTAGCTGTTGTGGATGCTCAAACAAAAAATAAGTAAATGATAGCTCAAATCATTGGTCGCCTTGTTGAAAAAACACCTACTCAGCTCGTAATTGATTGCAATGGTGTAGGGTATGCGGTTCATATTTCTTTACACACCTTTTCTCAAATTGGCCCCGAGGAAAAAATTAAGTTATATACCCATTTACAAATTCGTGAAGACTCACATACTTTATTTGGATTTCACACTCCCATGGAACGTGCTGTATTTTTACTTTTATTATCCGTCTCGGGTATAGGAGCTAGTACTGCAAGGACTATGTTATCCTCTTTAGCACCTGAACAAATTCAAAGGGCAATAGTCTCTGAAGATCTCAATACTATAAAATCTATAAAAGGGATAGGACTTAAAACAGCCCAGCGTGTTTTAATCGAACTAAAAGACAAGATGATAAATCTTTTAGATGGTGAAGAAATTCAGATTTCTGGAAACAATACAATTAAAGATGAAGCGTTATCAGCATTAGAGGTTCTTGGTTATTCAAGAAAACAGTCTGAGCGCGTCGTAGATCAAATTATTCAGCAATCTCCGGATCGTTCAGTAGAAGAACTCATCAAGGAGGCTCTGAATAAATTATAACGAGTTGATCTATAATAAAAAAAAGGTATTTTTTTATTCTCCCCTTAGCTTCATCCTTTTTCTTTTGTGGATGCTTTTTTCTACGGGGAAGGTTTTTTCACAGGAAGTTGCAGAATTGGGGAGTTTAGCACTACCAACTTCTAGTAGTATAGAGCGATTGTATACCTATGATCCAAAATCAGATCGTTACCTTTTGACTGAAGAGGTGGGAGGATACCCCATAAGTACCCCCCTTGTTTTGACAGTCAAAGAATATGAAGCCTATGTTCTTAAAGAGCAAATGCAGCGTTATTTTCAAGAAAAGGTTCAGGCGTTAAGCGGTTATGGATCTAATGTTGAAGAAGCACAAAAAAACCTACTTCCTGAACTTTATATTAATAATAAATTTTTTGAATCCATCTTTGGGAGTAATGCGATAGATATCAGCCCACAAGGGTCTATAGGAATTGACTTGGGCTATCGCTATCAAAGGAGTGACAATCCTGTGGCTTCTGTTATCAATAGGCGCTCTCCGGGTTTTGATTTTGATCAAAGAATCAACTTGAGCTTATTGGGGAAGATAGGAGAGCGTTTGCAAATCACTGCAAACTATGATACGGAGTCTACTTTTGACTTTCAAAATTTGGTTAAAATTCAGTTCAACCCACCCAAACTTTCTGAAATTTCTAATAGTATTCCCGGTCAACTAGGATCAAACATCAACCGTTTACAGCAAGGAGCCCAACAAATTCAAAACAGA
>VMCW01000175.1 GCA_008081175.1 Flavobacteriaceae bacterium | reverse complement strand
GCTTTAAACATGAAAGGAGTTTCGGAATACGATAAAGTTCAAAATATTGATTTATCCGCCTTTTTAGCAGGTCATGATTTACTTTTAATTTCCAATGATATACCAAAAGGAATTGAAGCAATTGTAACGGCTTATAAAAAAGGAAAGGTTACAGAAGAGCGTTTATCGCTTTCCGTAAAGAAAATATTGAAAGCGAAGTATAAAGTAGGATTACACAGTTATCAAGCAGTTGATACCACTCATCTGAGAGAAGATTTAAATACTGTAACCGCAAAAAAACTGTATTCTGACGCAATGGGAAAGGCATTGACCTTACTTAAAAACGATAAAAATCTCCTTCCACTTAAAGGTAATGCTAAAATAGGCCATATTGCCTTGGGAGATGATTCCAGCAGTGACTTTACAAAGCAACTTGAGAAATACAGTTATGTACTGCAAATAGAAGGAATTACTGCAGCTAATGTTATAGAAAAAACCCAGGCAATGGACACGCTCATTGTGAGCTTTCACAGGTCCAATGAAAATCCTTGGAAGGCATCAGACTTTTCAAACGAGCAAGTAGAAATCATTTCAAAACTCGCTGCAACCAAGACGTTGATAGTCGATGTTTTCGTAAAGCCCTATGCGCTTGCTGCTTTAGAAGGAATACAAGGTATTGATGCTTTGTTGCTAAGTTATCAAAACAGCTTGATCTCACAGCAACTTAGCGCAGATGCTCTTTTTGGAGCACAACCCATAACCGGAAGATTGCCTGTTGATGTTTCGCGTTCCTTTCAAGAAGGAGCCGGTTTGGATTTATCCAAGCAATATCGTTTAGGATACGCAAGTCCAGAGGCAGTAGGTTTTAATAAAGAGCAATTATCTAAGATAGATGGATTAGCAAATGTTGCTATTGACTCCATGATGACACCTGGTATGCGTGTGCTTGTAGCTCGAAAGGGTAAAATGGTCTACGACAAAAGCTTTGGATACCACACATATAAAAAATAAAGAAAGGTAAAAGATGGGGATTTATATGATTTAGCTTCTTTGACTAAAATTCTGGCTACTTTACCTTTAGTAATGAAAGCCGTTGCAGAGGGAAAGCTTAGCCTAGATACTACGGTGGCGGAGCTTTTACCCGACTGGAAACAATCCAATAAAGCAAGTATAACTTTAAAGCAGATGCTTTCACATCAAGCATTTCTCTATCCTTGGATTCCTTTTTACAAAGAGACATTAAACAGTAAGGGATTTCCTAAAAAGACAATGTATCAATCAAAACCCTCAGAACGCTATAATTTGATGGTTACCCCCAAACTTTACTTGAAATCTGATTTTGAGGAAGAAATGTACAAGCAAATAAAGGAAAGTGTTTTGATTGATCCACCAACCTCAAGATATTCAGACTTGCCCTACTATCTTCTAAAAAAATATTTTGAAACCGAAAGTGGAAAAACTTATGCTCAATTAGTACATGAAGAAGTATTTGAACCTTTGAATTTGAAACGTATCACGTATCTTCCACTGACAGCTTTTTCAAAAGAAGAAATTGTGCCTTCAGAAGAGGATACCTACTTTAGGCATCAAACACTTCATGGAAGTGTTCACGATATGGGAGCCGCAATGCAAGAGGGAATCGGAGGGCATGCAGGTTTGTTTGGAGACACTTATGATGTAGCTGCTCTTATGATGATGTATTTACAAGAAGGTGAATACAATGGTGTATCGTTATTTAAAAATGATGTGGTAAGTATGTTCAATCAGAGATACTACGATGATCTTGGAAATCGAAGAGGGGTAGGTTTTGACAAGCCTCAATTGGAAGGAAAGCATCAATCTACTTGTGGTTGTGTTTCAGAAAAGAGCTTTGGACATTCGGGTTATACCGGAACCTACACCTGGGCAGACCCAGAAGAAGAAATAATTATCGTTATTTTAGCAAACAGAACCTATCCTAATGACGATTTTACGTTTAGTAGGAATAATATCCGTACTCGTATCCAAGAATTGGTTTACAAGGCATTAATCATATAAAGAACAAAACTTAGAGTGAATATTGCAATAGTTTGTTATCCCACCTTCGGGGGGAGTGGAGTTGTTGCCACAGAATTGGGTCTTGCCTTATCAAAAAGAGGACATAAGATCCATTTTATAACATACAACCTTCCTGTACGGTTAGAAACCTTGAAATATCCAAACATCTATTACCATGAGGTTAATGTGCCGGATTATCCCTTATTCAAGTATCAGCCCTATGAGTTGGCACTTTCCAGTAGGCTTGTTGATGTAGTTAAATCACACTCTATTGACATTCTCCATGTGCACTATGCAATACCACACGCTTATGCAGCTTATATGGCAAAGCAAATGCTAAAAGATATTGGTATCCAAATACCAATTGTCACAACATTACACGGAACAGATATTACTCTGGTAGGTAGCCATCCTTTCTATCGACCAGCGGTAACTTTCAGTATCAATCATTCCGATCGAGTGACAGCAGTATCCGAGAGCCTAAAGCAAGACACTTTAAGACTTTTTGAGCTCCAAAAGAGAATAGAAGTGATTCCTAATTTTATTGATATAGAAGCAATTAAATCAAAGGGTAAACCTTGTGAACGCTCTTTATTGGCAGAAAAAGAAGAAAAAATTATTACCCACATTAGTAATTTTAGACCACTGAAAAGAGTGATGGATGTAATCGCCATTTTTGAAGGGATTTTACCTAGGGTAAAATCAAAATTGATGATGGTAGGGGAAGGTCCAGAAAAACAAAATGCAGTTGAATACATCCACTCAAAAGGCTTGCAGAAGCATGTTTTGTTTTTAGGAAATAGTAACGAGATCGATAAAATATTATGTTTTTCAGATCTGTTTCTTTTGCCCTCTGAAAAGGAAAGTTTTGGACTTTCAGCTCTTGAGGCTATGGCTCATGGAGTTCCTGTGATTTCTTCAAATGCAGGAGGTCTTCCAGAAGTAAATCTTCATGGAGAAACAGGCTACTTGTCTGAAGTTGGATCTACAGAGGATATGATCAAAAATAGCCTTTTGTTATTGCAAGACCAAGAACTACACGAAACCTTCAAAAAGCAAGCTAAAATTCATTCTGAACGATTTAATTTGGACAAAATAGTTCATCAATACGAGCAAGTCTACTCCGATGTTCTTGCTTCAATACAATATTAAATCCCTGTTTATTTAGGGTGGTAAATGGTTTTTGCTTCAGAATACACTGTTTTTTTATCTAAGCTCATTTTTTTAGTTTTAAACTGAGCGTACAGTTCCATTTGGTCATTAAAATGAAGAGAATCAGGATGATCAGAGCTTCCATAAGAAATCACAGATTCGATTTTTACCCCTTCGGGTGTAAATTGAACCAATTCGATATATGATTCTCCACTTACCACTTTTACTTTACCTTCTTTATAAGGTTTTGATGCCATTGCAGTGATTACATCGGGTAATCCGAAAATAGGTATTTCTTTTTCTCCTCGAACTAACTTTTGATAACTTCCAAGAGAGACATCGAGGGTGTTAAAATACTTAAGAAGGTATTTTTTTGTTTTTTTTAATGCTTCAATAAGGAGTGCAGGAGGGAAAATTTTTGGTTCAGGCAAGGTGTTGTAAAAAGGACGTAATTCGTTATAAAATACAGCAAACACTCCGGCTCCAATCGAATTGGGTTCTGCTTTGCGGTCCCACTTTTGGAGTTGTTCAATAAGACTTGCAACCTCGGGATAATTCCCTGAATCAAGACGATCGAGATAATTGATGTTCATCCAATTGAAATGATAGGGCTTTGGATACTGATGGTCGTATTTTATTCTTTTAAAATCTTGATAGTCTAATTTATCAAACTGATCTATGAGCGTTTTAAGTCTTGTAGACCGATTGTTATCATATTTCTCAAAACCCATGTTTTGATTATAGTTTTCTGCTTTGGGGTTGTCTTCTTCTGCAGACGACCTGAAGGGGGAGTGGTTGGCATTGTAAACATAACCAGATTTAGGTTGAACGACTTGTGGAAGTTCTTCAATTTCATAATAATCTGTCCATAACGTTTTTTTAGTATTTCCTGGAACAACATCACTCCAATTATATCCTTCTGCGCGTTTTGGTATAAGACCGTTTGAAATGTAAAAGATGGTGTCGTTTTTATCCGCATAACCAATGTTGTATCCTGGTAGGGCTTTCATTTGAAGTGCTTTGTAAAAAGAGCTAAAATCATGAGCTTTGTTCATGCGCCACCATTGTTCTAAAGCGCGTATTTCAAAGATTGCTCCTGTGCGTATGGCATAAAAGCCAGATTTATTTTTAAGTGTTGGTCCATAAATACTTTCGTAGTATTTCTTCTTTATTGAAAGGGGTATTCCAAATAGCTTAAATGTTAATCGAGCCTCTTTCTGTTCTAAGTTATAATACTCATTGTCAACTTTATATTGTAGTTTCTTTTTAGGATGCATTTCTAAAGCAAAAACATCTGTTTTATCGGGTTGGTTCACGGTATGACTCCATGCTAGGTTTTCGTTAGTACCAATTAAAATATTTGGACTACCCGCAAATAAAGCTCCTAAAATATTTGTGCCCTCTTCACTGCACAAATGTGCTTCGTACCAAGACACAGGTCCGTCTAGTGGTTGATGGGTGTTGATCGCTAGATAAGTATTTCCGTCCTTTGTTTTGCTGCTGTTAAAGGCAAAGGTGTTTGAACCTCTGTGCTGTTCTTCTTTTTGAAATTGAAATTCCAACTGATTGTTTACAATCCGTGAAACCCATTGATCTCCTTTTGAGGAAATGAAAAGCTGAAGTTGTGCATAGCGCATCATCTTTTTTTCATCTACAGGGAAAAGTTCAGGAACTAAAACCTCTTCAGGATGCAAGTTTGCATAACGGTTCAACCCCTCGGCATAAGCACGAATAATTTTTTTGTATTCAGGGCTTATTGCTGTGTTGTATTTTTGATCAAACAGGGTTTCAGATCCAATGAATTGTGCGATAAAATCTGCTCCCAAACCCTGATTTCCTAAATGTTTAGAAAGAAGATTATTACCTGCAAGATACCCCAACTGTATGGTTTTGAAATCATCTTCTGCATGAGCCCATGCAAGCCCGTATGCCACTTCAGCATCAGTTTTTGCAAAAATATGAGGTATTCCGAAACGGTCTCTGACAATTTCTATGTTTTCTGGTTGGATTTGTGCAATTCCAAAATATAGGGGCAAAATTACTAAGAGTAATACTGTAGCTTTTTGCATCAATTTTTTGTTTCAATATATTGTTTTTAAATCAAAATGATTTGAGCTTTAAGAAAAATCTCTATCTTGAACTAAATCTTTTAAAAAAATGAAAAAAACAATAATTCAGTTAGTATGTTTCCTTTTTTTCTTGCCTATAATGGCTCAGGAACCTTTATTTAATGGACAAAACCTTGAGGGATGGAATATTCATGGAACAGAATTATGGTATGTTGAAAATGGATTGTTGGTTTGTGAAAGTGGACCTGACAAGGCTTATGGATATCTATCTACTACAAAATATTATGATGATTTTGAACTTTCCTTAGAGTTTAAGCAAGAAGCAAATGGGAACAGTGGGGTTTTTATTCGATCTACTGTTGAAGGTACGAAGGTGAGTGGTTGGCAAGTAGAAGTTGCCCCGCCAGGTAGCAGTACAGGAGGCGTTTATGAGTCTTATGGAAGAGGTTGGTTGATTAAGCCTGAACCAGAAAAAGACAAAGCCTTAAAAATGGGAGAATGGAATACAATGCGTATTCGTGTAGTTGGCGATCAGATTGAAAGTTGGCTCAATGGTACTCCGATGATTTCTTTAAAAGATGAAAAGATTGGTGAAGGGAAAGGAGCTATAGCCTTGCAAATTCACGATGGTGGTGGAATCAAAGTACGTTGGAGAAATCTCATTGTAACTCCTCTATAGAAGTTGGTCGATAGCTTCTGCTAAAGCAAAATCTTTTTGGGATATCCCTTTTACATCCAGGGTATATAGTTTTACCTGTACTGTATTGTATTTGCTTATAAGAATCGGGTGGTGATTCTGTTCTTCAGAAAGCACTGCTATTTGGTTTAAAAAAGCTATAGCTTGATTAAAATCATTAAAATAAAAGGTTCTGACAAGTTTTTGCTTTTCTAAATACCACTTGGGAAGGCCTTTTAAATTTTTATTTATTTGTTCCTTCGTTAGTGTATCCATATTATTTAATTGTGTAGTACATTTTTTTAAATAATTAGTCTCCAACACAGGCTCCTTCTGTAAAACTCAAGACTCCATTTGAGGTTGCTACACAGTCATTTGAATAGGTTTCACCATCACAACCACACACAGGAGCATACAATTGATAACAGACAGCGTTTTCATCAATTTTTGATTCATCAACACAAAGGTCTTCTTCAACCTCTTCTTTTTCAGTACAGAAGTTAAAAAGCAATAAACAAATTAATAAAATCATACTGTTTTTTGGTTTCATGATATTTGATATTTAGGGGGTTAGCTCAACTTTTTCATTGCATCAACAAAGCGATCAATCTCATCCAAAGTGGTAAAAACATTTGGAGAGATTCTACATCCTTTTACATTGGCATAATCTATGGCTACTGTAAAGATTCCAAATTCATTGTATAATCTTTTGGCTAGGGCAGCAGGTTTGATATTTTGCAAGCCTACATTTCCTATTCCACAGCTTCTCCAGTCATCGTCTGGGGTGTTAATTACAATATTTGGAACTTCACGAAGTGCGTTTTGCCACCTTGTTTTTAGCATTCGAAGTCGTGCTTCTTTCTTTTGAATCCCCATCCAGTTCAGGTAATCAATTGCATCGAGTATGGTTAAATCTGTAGCACAAGGATGTGTTCCAGTATGACTTAATCTTCTGATTTTGCTGGGGTCTTTTTCATGGTCTGCTAAGAGTGGCCAGATTTTGGGTATGTGCTTAGAGCGTACATACAAAAGTCCCGCCCCCAAGGGGGTTGCAAGCCATTTGTGAAGGCTTGAGCCGTAATAATCACAATTCAAGTCCTCGATTTTAAAATCAAAGTGACCGATACAATGCGCTCCGTCAACCAATACTTCTACTCCATAGCTATGCGCCATTTCACAGATTTTTTTAACAGGAAGGATATGACCCGTGATGTTGATCATGTGACTGATCATGATCAATTTAGTTTTTGGTGTTATCTCATTTTCATACAATTGAACAATTTCCTCATCGTTTTTTGGATGATTGGGGACGGAGACTTTTTTTAAACTAACAGCGTGTCTTTTTTCGACTTGTTCAAACATCACTTGCATTGCGCCATAATCTTGTACAGCATAAATTGCTTCGTCCCCTTTTTTCCAGGGAAACCCGCTTATCACAAGGTCTAAGGATTCCGTTGTATTTCTAGTGATTACAAGGCTTTCGGCAGGACATCCTACAGTTTCAGCTAAAATACCTGTGATTCGGTCTTTATCCTTAAACCGATGTTCTCGCATGTAGTACGATCCTTCTAAATTGACTCTTTTTAAATGCTTAATTTGATGCTCTAGTGTGGGTTTAGGAATAATGTTGTAGTAACCGCTTTCTAAATTTATAAAGTCAGGATGCAAGTCGTATTGACTTCGAATCAATTCCCAAAATTCTTCTTCTGTATCCCATTGGAGTTCATTCAATTCCCTGTTTAAGCTTGAGGTGGTATGAAACAGTTCACCACTAAAAGGAAGTACTCCCAAGACTCCCAGATTTTTTATAAAGTCTCTTTTCTTCATAGTTGTAAAGTACTAAAAATTTATCAAAACTTCTATTGTATGAACTGGATGGGAGGGAGGCTATTTCCCAATACAGAACTGACTGAAAATAGTGCCAAGCACATCATGATCGTGATCGATAGCACCCGTAATGGAACCTATGTGATCAATAGCTTCCTTAAGTTCGATACTCAAAAGATCTCCGGAAATATTATTTGAAAGACCTGATTGTAGGTCTTCAATAGCTTTTAATGCCTTTTTTAGCGCAAAAAAATGTCTGCTATTATGAATAACCAAACTGGAATCATTCTTCATTTGCTGTACAACAGCAACTAGTTTTTTTTGCAGCTCGTTGAGGTTGATTTTATTTTGTGTGGAGATACCTAACGCGTTTTCAATTTGCAAAGGTTTTAATGAATTAACAATCTTTTTAGAGAGCTCAGTTGCCATTTGATTGTTGGTTAGGTCGATTTTATTTTCAATTAGCAAGATACTAAGTCCCTCATGTTGGAGTTCATTGATTTCCTTAGCAGTAGCCTCTGGATCTGCTTCTTTCTCGTATAGATAGACAAGAATTGCAGCCTGACCTACTTTTTCTCTTGCTTTTTTGATTCCTATCGCTTCAACTACGTCCTGTGTTTCTCTAAGCCCGGCGGTGTCGATAAACCGAAAAAGGATTCCTTCGATTACTAAAGTATCTTCAATACTGTCTCTTGTCGTTCCTGGAATAGTAGACACAATGGCTTTTTCTTCATTTAAAAGGGCATTTAAAAGTGAAGATTTACCCACATTGGGTTTCCCAGCAATAGCAACCGGTACTCCATTTTTGATGGCATTACCATAGGCAAAGGAATCTTTTAATTCAGTAATATCTCTATGCAGTTTATTCAAAAGGGTTTGAAGTTGAGTCAGATTTGCAAATTCAACATCTTCTTCGCCAAAGTCCAACTCCAATTCAATAAGTGCTTTGAATTGAATCAACTCTTGCCTTAAAACTTCCATTTTTTGTGAAAATCCACCTCGCATTTGCTGAAGTGCTAGTTGATGAGCAGATTGACTTTCAGAGGCTATAAGATCTGCTACAGCTTCTGCTTGACTCAAATCCATTTTTTTATTT
>VMCW01000071.1 GCA_008081175.1 Flavobacteriaceae bacterium | reverse complement strand
TTTAATAAGTGTACATCGAAATATTTTGGAACCTTGCTGTCTGCGTGAACAAAATAAAAATTGTCACAGGAGGCTCTGGTAGCACCAATGTTCATCTGAATGGCTCTTCCTGGGGTACTTTGCACCGCTTGAAGTGATTTTTTTTGAAGCCATTCCCAGGTTCCGTCTGTACTACCACCATCAACAAAAATAAGTTCCTGGGGGTTCCTCCATTGACTTTTTAAATGGGCTACAAACAATTCGATGCCTGTGATTTCGTTTAGCACAGGTACTATAATAGAGAGCTGGGGCTTATTCGTTGAGCTTCCAGTCATAAGGTTTGTAATCTATCTTGGGTTGATCTAATTTGATACCACTATAGGTAGAAATGAATTGCAACAGTTCTTTTTTAGTGCCAAAATCCCTTCCAAACCAAAGAAAGATTTTAGAGAGTTCTAGGCGGTCTTTTAATAGGTAATTTTTTGTTGGATCTCTTAAAAAATCTCGAGTTACTTCTACCAGTTGATGCTCCAGTTGCTTTTCTTGATAGGCGCGATTCAACAATTTAGGACAAGAACCGGAGGCACAATTGATTGCAAAATGGATGCGAGGTTCGTCCATTTTTCGTAAAATCTTGTGTTCAATATCTCCCAGACTGTAGTTTTTATCTCCTATTTGAAACACATTTTGATCCCATGGTGATTGGATGTCTTTAATGCTATTTAGGGGGTAGTTTTCCAAAATAAGTAAGACAGTAAGTGCGTTATACGCATTGATCCAATAGGCCAACTTTTGATTTTTTGAGTCTTCTTCCTGCGGAGGAAATTGAGCGAGAGTGTTGAGGTATGCTATGAGAGGTGCTTGGTCTTTTTGCCAGGATTGATAATCTACCTGTCCAGTTTCGGAAACATACTTTTGTAGCTGTGTATTCCACCTGTGGTGAATGTTTTTTTGGGCAACTAAGTGAAGTGAAAATAGATAAGCAAGTACTAAATATTTCATTGTATGAAGTTTTTAGGTTTAGCAACAGCCACCACCATCCTAGTGGAAAGTAGCAGGAGAGATATAGAGGTCTTTTCGATTCAGGTTTGCTAAGGCACTTGCTGTTTTATCACAAACCGCAAGCGGTTGATTTTTTAAAAGTACATGCCCCTTTTTATCGTCAAAATAGTCTTCTGTACCATAGTATATGGCGCTTTTTCCTGTAAAAATACAGGGTCCATCGCTGGGCATGGGGTCTTTTATTGCACAAACTTCTACGCTTTCTATGTACAGATTTTCTTTTGTGGGATAGTGTGCGGGGTCTAGTATTCGGTAGGGTCTTCTAGCACGAATTTCTATCGTTCCAAAACCCACTTCTGTCAAACAATCTATGTACTCTTTCAGCGAAAGAGCACCAGACAGGCAGAGTGCTCTAAGACGATCATCAGCGCGAAGAAATTCATTCATAGTTTGTTCGCAAATGGGATCACTCATTACCAGCCTTCCGTGAGGTTTCAATACCCGATACATTTCCCTGAGAGCCTGTTTTAGTTCATCTGTCTTAAAAATATTGAAAAGGCAGTTTTGTGCTGCCACATCAACAGAGGCTGTAGCTACAGGCAGGGAGAGGGCGTCTCCTTTTTCCAGCCGAACAAAATCTGGCTTGAACCATTCGTTTTCTTTTTTTGCAATTTCAAAGTTGGCTTGACAGGCTTCGAGCATTTCATCGACTACATCCACACCGATAACGCCCTCTTTTTGACGTGAAAAATAACTGAACTGGAGCAGTTCCATTCCACCTCCAACTCCTACATAGAGGATTTTTGGATTGTTTATAAGGTCTCGAGGGTGTACCGTACTTCCACAACCGTAATTCATTTCCTGCATGATTTTAGGTATGGAAAGACCGGGAAATTGCCAAACAGGGGTAGTGGTACAACAAAGCCCAACATCTGGACGCAGTGCAGCTTCTTTATAGACATTTTTTGTAGTTTGTAGGTAACTCATGCTTTTTTTCTTTAAAAGTAGCAGATTTAGTTATGAGCCCAAAGGGTTTAACAGTTTTTAGGAAAATTGTTTTTGGTATTTTGTAAAAAGTTCTGACTCAGCTTTTAAGTCTTTGAATTCATCGATGTCATTTGCCAATTCAAGAAAATAAAATGCGGAGGGAGTTACTGTTTTTAGAGTTTGTTCTAAAACCTTTTCAGTGCTCCAAGGGATTTCTTTAAAAAGATGGGGGGAAGGTCTTTTCATCCCAATCAGGTAATAGCCACCATCATAAGTAGGGCCGATGACGTATTCGTTTTCAATCAAAGCAGTCTCTGCTTCAAGCACTATTTTTTCGTTGAGAGACCCTAAATCACTCCCAAGGAGTATCACCTTTTCATAGCCTTTTTCAAAGGCCCAATCAAAAGCCGAACTCATTTTTTCTCCAAGGTCTTTTCCTTGTTGTAATTGGAAGTAGACGGCATGTGAAAAAATTTCTTTGTTTTTTTGGGATTGGATGTTTTCAAAAACGGCTGTTGCTATTTTTGAATTTTTAGAAACAGAAGCGGTATGATCTAATAATTTTTGATAAATCCATACGGCACCATCGGTTCCAATACTTTTCGCAAGTCGCGTTTTCACTTTTCCCGCAACAGCTGCTTTTATAAAAACGATGAGTAGGGTTTTCATAGTTTTATAATACGGTCTTTGTAGATAGAAGAAGCTTTTTTTTTGCTTTTTAGAAAAAAAAGAAAGAAAAATATAACCAATAAATTTGAGATTACAAGGGGAAGGTAGTCTTCTGCCATTCCTTGAACAACCAGTAGGATTTGGAAATAGGGCATATTTATTTCTTTTTATCAACTACAAGTACGTT
Organism: Flavobacteriaceae bacterium; assembly: GCA_008081175.1. GTDB lineage: Bacteria > Bacteroidota > Bacteroidia > Flavobacteriales > Flavobacteriaceae > MS024-2A. The sequence continues at coordinate 6,227 of VMCW01000071.1, read as the reverse complement.
ATTTTCAATGAAATAACAAAATAATTCCGTTGTTGTGGAAGTTTCAAAGTACAAGGCAACTCTTGTCGCTCTTTAGGAAAACACGATTTTTCCTAACGGATACTTTTTATAAAGGAGTCGATTTCCCCTACGCCCTTTTCTTCCAGAAACTTGATGAAAGCAGATCCTATGATGGCACCGAAAGAGTGTTCCGTTGCGGCGGTAAAGGTTTTCGCATTGCTGATACCAAAGCCTACAAGGGTTGGTGTTTTTAGTTGAAGTGCAGCAATGCGTTTAAAATAGTCGGTTTGCTCGCTTCCAAAAGTATTTTTAGCACCGGTTACACTGGCACTGCTCACCATATATATGAATCCCTTTGATACGCGATCAATAAAACGAATGCGTTCTTCAGAAGTTTGTGGAGTAATCAAAAACATATTATAGAGGCCATATTGGTCAAACAGGGATTTGTACTCTTCTTGATAAACGTCTACAGGTAGGTCTGGAATGATAAGTCCGTCAATTCCAATTTGAGCACAGCGAGAACAAAAACGTTCTATGCCATATTGCATCATGGGATTAAAATACCCCATTAGTATCAATGGAATGTGGATTTCTTCACGGATATTTTCTAGTTGAGAAAAAAGTTTTTCTGTTGTCATTCCATTGCGTAATGCTTGAGTAGAGCTTTGCTGTATGGTAGGACCATCTGCAAGGGGATCTGAAAAAGGAAGTCCAATTTCAATAAGATCTACGCCTGCTTTTTGCAATTCTTTTAATACTGGAACAGTATCTTCCAAATTGGGATGACCTGCAGAGAAATAGATGGACAATAGTTTTTTGCCTTCTTGAAATTTTTGATCGATTCGATTCATTACAATTTAAAATAATCTATATAGGTATTTAGGTCCTTGTCTCCGCGCCCTGAGCAATTAAAGACGAGTACTTCTTCGGGTCCGAAGGAGCGTAGGTCGAGTACTGCAAAGGCATGCGCCGTTTCTATAGCAGGAATAATGCCTTCCATCTGTGAGAGTGTCAGCCCCCAGTCCATTGCTTCCTGGTCTGGAACGGAGATGAATTCTGCACGTTTGGAACGAAACAAATGAGCATGCATGGGCCCTACACCGGGATAGTCTAGTCCAGCGGAGATGGAATAGGGTTCCGTAATCTGACCGTCTGGGGTTTGCATTAATAGGGTTTTACTACCGTGTATTATTCCCTCTTTCCCCAAGGCAGAAGTGGCCGCGCTGGCACCGGAATCTATTCCTTTTCCTGCAGCTTCCACAGCGATGATGTTGACGCGTGAGTCGTTGAGATAATGGTAGTACAATCCTGCTGCATTACTCCCACCCCCCACACAGGCAATCACATGATCAGGATAGTCACGACCCTCTACTTCCATGAGTTGTACTTTGGTCTCTTCGCTGATGACCGATTGAAAGCGTGCTACCATATCGGGATAGGGGTGTGGCCCTACTACAGAACCAATAATGTAGTGGGTGTCTACAGGGTTGTTTATCCAGTCGCGTATGGCTTCGTTGGTAGCGTCTTTGAGTGTTTTACTCCCTGATTGTGCAGGACGTACTTCGGCTCCCAACATTTTCATACGAGCTACATTGGGTGCTTGGCGCTTGATGTCCAGCTCGCCCATATAAACAATACATTCTATTCCCATCAAGGCACATACAGTAGCGGTAGCCACACCGTGTTGTCCGGCACCCGTTTCTGCAATAATGCGGTTTTTTCCAAGGCGTTTGGCAAGAAGAATTTGTCCGATGGTATTGTTTACTTTATGTGCTCCTGTGTGACATAGGTCTTCGCGTTTCAGATAAATCTTAGTTTGGTAGCGTTCGGAAAGACGTTGAGCAAAATAAAGGGGTGTAGGCCGTCCTACATAGGCCTTTAGCAAGTCTTTAAATTCTTTTTGAAAATCAGGAGCTTCACTAATTTTAAGGTATTGTTCTTTCAGTTCGGCTACATTGGGATAGAGCATTTCTGGGATGTATGCTCCTCCAAATACTCCGTAATAACCCTTTTCATCTACGTTATAATTCATTTAATGCGTCTTTCAGTTGTTTTATTGCTTCTGTATTTTTCAGTCCTGGGGCGGTTTCAAATTTACTATTTACATCAATAGCGTATATGGGCAATTTCGTTTTTATAAGTGCTTTGAGCTGGGGCAGCTCTTCCAATCCTATTCCTCCACTCAAGAAAAAAGGCTTTTGTGAGGGATATTCTTGTAACAATCTCCAATCAAATTGGGTTCCGTTACCTCCAGGAAGTTTCCCTTTGGTATCAAACAAAAAATAATCACATACTTCTTCATATGCTTGGAGTTGTGAAAAATCAAAAGTGTCTTTTACCGAAAAGGCTTTGATGACTTCAACTCCCCAGGAACTAACGATTTGGCAATAGGCAGGTGTTTCTTGTCCGTGAAGTTGTATTGCTTTTAGGTCGTGTTCCTCCATTGTGCTTTGTATGTAGTCCAAGGAGGCTTCTACAAAAACCCCCGTTTTTTTTATTGAATCTTTGAGAGGTGGCGTTGCAGTACTGACATATCGTTTTGAAGGAGCCCAAAAAATAAAACCCATATAGTCTGGCTCTAAAATTTCTAGAGCAGCAATATTTTCTGGCGACCGCATTCCACAAACCTTTAATCTCATGACTCTAACTGTTTAATGAATGCTTGTGCTGTCTCTCCTGGATTCTCACTTTTCATAAATTGTTCTCCAATTAAAAATCCTTGATAGCCATGGTGGACCAATTCCTGAATGGATTGAACTTTACTGATGCCACTTTCTGAGACTTTGACAAAGTCGTTTGGAATTTTATCTGCTAGGTTTTTGCTGGTTTCTAGCGAAACCTCAAAGGTCTTTAGGTTGCGGTTGTTTACTCCAAGTAGGTCGAGTGTAGGCATTAGAGACTTTTTTAGTTCTGCTTCGTTGTGTACCTCAAGAAGCACTTCGAGACCTAAACTTTTTGCACAAGTAGAAAGTTGTTTTATTTCTTGTGTAGTCAGTACAGCAGCAATCAACAAGATCACATCTGCACCGTGGGCTTTGGCTTCGATCAATTGGTATTCATCAATGATAAATTCTTTTCTGAGTAAAGGGAAATGGGTTACGGATCGGGCTTGCACAAGGTCTTCTAGTGATCCACCAAAATATTTTCCGTCAGTCAAAACAGACATTCCACTAGCACCTGCTTTTTCATAGCCCTGTGCCACATCTGAAACGGTAAGTGAGCTATTGATGTTCTGTTTTGAAGGGGAGCGTCTTTTGTGTTCAGCAAGGATTCCCATGGTTTGGTTTCGAAGCTTGTTGGCTAAAGAAGTAGTGCTGCGATCAAAAAGGGGTGATGCTTCCCAATAACTAGTGGGAAAAAGGCTTTTTCGATGCGCTACTTCCTTTATCTTATCTGCAATAATTTGGTCTAAAATAGTCATGCTTTACTCAGATTTTGAAGTTCTGTAAAGGCTTTTAGAGCAGCTCCTGAAACCAAGGATTCTTTTGCTTTTTCAAAGCCTTCAATTGGAGAAAGATTGAGTGCAGTGGCTAGCGCCATTCCTGCATTGGCACAGACTACATTTTGTTGGGCTTGTGTTCCTTTATTTTGAAGTACTTCCATAAATATTTTGGCAGAAGAAGCCACGTCTGCTCCTCCAGAGATTTCTTTTGCTTTCAAGGTTTGGACTCCAAAATCCTGAGGAGTTAGAATGCGTTCACTGTTTTGACTCAGGGCTTTGGTTGGCCCTGTGAGTGAAATTTCGTCATAGCCTTCTAGTGTGTACAGTATCGTAAATTGGGTAGTTGTTTTTTGAAAGAGGTATTGGTACAGTCGTGCCAATTCAAGATTAAAAACACCGGTGAGTTGGCTTTTTGGAAAAGCAGGGTTGACCAGTGGACCCAACATATTGAAAAAGGTTTTTACACCCAGTTCCCGTCGAACGGGTGCTACGTTTTTCATAGCGGGATGAAAAAGAGGAGCGTGTAAAATACAAATTCCTGCGCGGTCTACACAGCGTTTTAAAAAATCAGCATCATTAGAAAAACGAATCCCTAGTGCTTCTAGTACATTACTGGACCCACACCCCGATGATACCCCGTAGTTTCCGTGTTTGCTAACTCGAACACCTGCGCCTGCAGTAATAAAGGAAGCCAGGGTTGAAATATTGAACGTATCTTTTTCGTCTCCTCCAGTACCACAAAGATCAATGGTATCAAACTCACTCAAATCTACAGCGATACACAATTCTAGTAAGGCTTCACGAAAGCCTTCGAGTTCAGAAAGACTGATACTTCTCATCATATAAACGGTAAGAAAGGCAGCAATCTGTGAGTTGTTGTACTTTCCCTCAGCAATGTTGATGATCATCTGCCTTGCTTCTTCTTTTTTAAGTTGTTCGTGTCGAACCAGTCGGTTGAGTATGACTTTCATCTGTTTTTTTAACTGTTGATCCAATTTGCAATAATTTTTTTGCCCTGTGGTGTCAGCACTGATTCTGGATGATACTGAACAGCACACACATCGTAATTTTTATGACGTAAAGACATCAATTGGCCGTTGTCATCTAAAGAGGTCGCGATAAGTGTTTCAGGCAGGGGTTGCTCCACTACCCAAGAATGGTATCTTCCGATGTCAAAGGTTTTTGGGAGTCCCTCAAACAAGGGGTCTTCTTCTGTGATATGTACTGGGGTAGCTACCCCGTGATAGACTGTTTCGAGATTGATCAATTTACCCCCAAAAACTTCTCCAATAGCTTGTTGTCCCAAACAAATACCCAATATTTTTTTGGTGGGAGCATAGCGTTCTATGGCAGCTTTGAGTAAGCCTGATTCTGAGGGTATGCCTGGCCCTGGTGACAACAAGATCATAGGGTATTTCTCTAACTCCTCCAGTTCAAATTGATCGTTACGTTTTACGGTTACTTCACAGTCCAATTCTTCTAAATAATGGACGAGGTTGTACGTAAACGAGTCGTAATTATCAATAACAAATACTTTTTTCATGAAGCGATGTTTTCTGCGAGTGTTAACGCCTTGTCCAGGGCACCCAACTTGTTGTAGACTTCTTGTAATTCACTTTCTGGAACAGAGTGGGCTACGATTCCGGCGCCTGCTTGATAGTGGAGTTGCTGGTTTTTACTTAAAAATGACCTGATGATAATGGCGTGATTAAAGTTTCCGTAAAAGTCCATATACCCAATAGCTCCTCCATAAAAATTACGTTGTGTTTTTTCATACCTGTCAATCAATTGTAATGCTTTGTGTTTTGGAGCCCCGCTTAGTGTTCCCGCTGGGAAAGTATCTGCAACTACCCGAAAGGTTTTAGCAAGTTCTTTCATGGTACAGGTTACTTTAGAAACGAGGTGAATGACATGGGAATAAAACTGTATCTCTCTATTTTTTTCTACTTGCACACCCGATCCATTCCTACTTAAATCGTTTCGAGCCAAATCCACCAACATAACGTGTTCGCTGTTTTCCTTAGGATCTTTTGCTAATGCTGCTGCTGCTTCACGGTCTTTTTCATCATTTCCTGTTCTGCGAAAGGTCCCTGCAATAGGATGAATTTCTGCCTTGCCCTCCTGGACAATTAATTGTGCTTCTGGAGAACTGCCAAAGATTTTAAAGTCACCGTAATCAAAGAAAAATAAATAAGGAGATGGATTTATGGATCGCAGTGAACGGTAAACGTTGAATTCATCTCCTTGAAAGCGTTGAGAGAACCTCCTGGAGAGAACCAGCTGAAAGACATCCCCCCGATAGCAATGTTCTTTTCCCTTTTGGACGAATTCCAAAAATTCTGTATCGCTTAGGTTGGATGTTTTTTCTCCCACTTTTTTAAATTCAAAACAGCTGTTATTGTTTGTGTTGATTAGGGATTCGATTTCGTTTAGGTTATGCGTTCCCTTGTAGGAATGAGAAAACAAATGGGCTTCGTGATTGAACAAGCTTATAGCTATGATGTTTTGATACACTGCATAGTAAATTTCGGGTATATCTTCACCTGGCTTGGATTTGTTCAGTTCCAATAGGTCAAAATGTGCAACAGCTTCATGAGCGATATAGCCAAAAATACCGTTGTTTATGAATTCAAAAGGAAGACGTTCACTTTCAAATTGTTTAGAAAATTGATGTATTCTATTAGGTATGTCCATAGTTGCAGTTGCCTCTTCCACAGGGGAAGAACCGTCTGGAAAAGGCTGGATAAGGTGCCCGTCTTTTAAGTTAATGGAGGCAATGGGG
>VMCW01000029.1 GCA_008081175.1 Flavobacteriaceae bacterium | reverse complement strand
GGGTAGAACATCAACTTCCCAATAGGAAGCAATGATTTTTTGAAGAATATAATTAGAACCGTGACAATAAAGTTCAACAACATCCTCCCCTGTGTAGGAGTGAGGTCCCTCAAATTTTGTAATCAGCAGTTCATCTATAAAAACTTTATCTGCAACAAAATTTCCAAGGTGGGTTCTGTTGGCTTTTAATTGGGACCACGATTTTTTTGATTTTGATAGAAAAAATAAGGCAGTTTTTTCAAAAGCCTGTGGACCAGAAACACGAATAACACCAATAGCGCCACTGCCTTGTGGTGTTGCTAATGCTACAATGGTGCCTTCTGTAAGCATGTACTAGATTTTTTTTGTGTAAGTAGCTCTTCTTTTATGGAGTCTGTGTTCGTAATTTTTCCATAATTTTTGAATGGCTGTATTTTCTTCTAGTTCAGGGTTGGTTTCTACTGTAGTTATTTTTTGTTTATTGAAAAGTTTTTGCATTTCATTAAAAATGATTGCAGTAATGCCTTTGTTTTGAAATTCTGGATGAACTCCTATAAGGTAAAAAGAAGCACGATTGTTAAAATACATTGCTTTTAAAAGATGAATAGCATTAAAAATAGTGAGTTTACCATTCATTTTTTTCAAGGCCTTTTCAAAGGAAGGCATGGTAATCGAAAAGCAAATTAATTTCCCATTTTGATCAATGATACACTTGATGTAGTCTGGATTGACAAATTTCAAGAAGCGTTTTTTATAATTTTCAATTTGATAGGGTTGAATAGGTACAAAGGTTTGGAGTTGATTATACGTTTGATCTAGTAACTCAAACATTTGATCTACATAGGGTAGTATTTCGCTTCTTTTCCTAAAGTTCAACAAGGTTAAATTGTAGCGGTCCATAACCAATTTGGAAAAGCGTTTTACTTTTTCTGGAGAAGATTCAAAATCATCGATTTTTATTTCATACTCCACCCATTTTGCTGAAATTTCATAGCCTAGTTTCTCCAAATGTTTGGAGTAATAGGGAGCATTATAGAGGGTAATCATAGTATTGTTCTCCTCAAACCCCTCAAGAAGTAGTCCCGCTTTGTCAAGGTTTGAGAATCCTACTGGGCCTTCAATGCTTTCTAGTTTATTTTTTTTTCCCAAGGCCACTACTTGGTCTAATAATAGTTGACTCACATTTATGTCGTCAATTACATCAAACCAACCAAAGCGAACTTTACTTTTTTTGACCTCCTTTACTTCTATCCAATTGATGATAGCAGCAATACGTCCTACTATTTCTCCCTCCTTATATGCAAGGTAAAAATGAGCTGTGGCATTTTGATATACTGGATTGCGTTTGGAGTCTAGGGTCTCTAGTTCATCCTTTATCAAAGGGGGAACCCAATTGGGATTGTCTTTGTATAGCTTGAATGGAAATTTTACAAAGTCAAGAAATTCCTTTGATGTATTAATTTCTTTAATTAAAATGTCCCTCATTTTAGTTGCGTTTGGCTTTACGGTTTCTTTTTCGTTCAGTTTGGGAATTTTGTTTAAGAGTTTTTTTCAACTTTTTTTCTTCCGCTTTTAATGATTTTCGCTCCACTTCCTCTGCAGAGACATACTCTTTGTGAAAATCTAGTCGGTAGGAGAGACCAATATTAGCCAAAAGTAAGCTCGGTGTGTTTTTTGAAGAAGCTCCAATGGTAGCTTCTATTTGAATGTTGTCAGAGTATAGATATGCAGCTCCAAATCGATAGAGTATATCTTGAAATAAATCGCTTTTAATGCCTTGGTTTTCGATATAGACCGACCAATAAGGATTAAGTGTGTGTGTTAAAGTAAGTAGGTAACTCATTTCTGGGTAATCAGAAAGATAACGGTCATAATTGAAATTGGTTACAAATACCCACGTACCTAAAAAATGAGATTGTGTAGCTAATGTTCCTCTTAAATGAAAGTCAGGTTCTTGATCAGGTGGAATGCCAAGATTTTGAAAAAGAAGCGGACGATAGATTCCTCCAAAAACGTTGTTGTAAGGAAAGGGACTGTTTTTTTGATTGTAATTTGCTCCTAAAGTCAAAGAAACTGCTGGGACTAGTTCACGCAGTTTAAAACCATTGTTTGCTTTCCAGCTGTACACATTTATGTCCCTTTCTTTCTTGAAAGGGTCATAGAAGAGAAATTTTAATCCAGCAAAGTTTTCCATAAAACCTCTTTTGGGAGTAATTTGAGGTATTGATGAAATTTTAGAATTCAAATTACCGTTCAGGTACATGCTGTTTAAAGTTAATTCTAAACGTTCTGATAAAAATCCCCATCGAACACTTAAAAATCCAAACATTCCATTGAAGGTAGAGTTGTTATAACCACTATGTGAATAATTTCGAAAAGCAAAGCCAGTTTCTGCTTGTACAACATTTTTACCTACCGCAAATGCACCGATAGATGCACCAGGTCTATTCGAGTTTATTTGATCCGTGTATTGTGCATTAACGGTTAGTGTGCCTATAAATAGTATACAGAGAAGCCTCTTTGAGATCATGCTGCAAATATAAGGTAAGATTGTAGGATTTTTTATTAACTCGCAATGTTAATGAAATATAAAAATGCTTTGTTTCCTGATGAAATGGTTACATTTGACCTTAAATAAAACACATTGGGCGTACTTTTTAAGTTTTTGTTGTTTTTTCTGGGTGCTATTTATTTACTCAGATTACTCTCACCTTTTCTTTTTAGAATACTGTTTTCTAGTTTAGCTAAAAAAGCAAGTCAAAACCATACACCACCACAAGCTCAAAAAAGTCCACCAAAGAAAAAGAATGTTTCTGATTCTATAGGTGAATACATTGATTATGAAGAAGTGGAATAGTTCCTTTTTCCGTTCTTTATTTTTTCCTCATGCAATAATCATCATTGGTTTTGCAGTGAGTGCTCTTATGTTTTATTATCCTTTGATTTCTGGTAAAACTCTAATACAGTCTGACATTAGACAGTATGAAGGGATGTCAAGACAGCTCAAGGAATACAGAAAGACTACTGGTGATGAAACCTATTGGATTGACAATGCTTTTGGAGGGATGCCAACCTATCAACTGGGAGCCGAATATCCTGCTGATTTTTTAAGTCCAATTTATTCCTTTGTAAGAATCTTACCCCGTCCGGCTCATATACTTTTTTTGTATTTGTTGGGAGGTTACTTGCTGCTTCTATTAATTAAAATACCTTGGCCTGCTGCATTATTTGGAGCAGTCGGATTTGGTTTTTCAACTTATTTATTAATTATATTGCAGGTAGGGCACAATACGAAAGCACTGGCTATTAGTTTTTTCCCATTTGTGCTTTCTGGTATGATCCTTTTATTCCGGAGAAAATGGTTTTGGGGTTTTTTACTAAGTAGTATCGCTCTAGGAATGCAAATACGCGCCAATCACTATCAAATGACCTATTACCTTTTGATGTTGATGGGGGTTTTTGTACTGGTTTATGCCTATGATGCTCTAAAGAAAAAACAATTGAAATTCTTTCTGCTATCAGTATTGGGATTAATTGGTTCTGGCATCATGGCATTAGGACTAAACACAACACCTTTACTAGCTACAGCAGAATATACTGAATTTAGTACTCGTGGGAAGAGCGATTTGCAATTCAATCCTGATGGAACCCCAAAGGAGCAAACAACGGGTCTAGATTATGATTACATTACAGAATACAGCTATGGTATTTTTGAAAGTTTGAATTTAATAGTACCAAGAATTCAGGGTGGGGGATCAAGTGAAAATTTAGGTACGGATCACGGTGTTTATGATTTTTTAATTGAAATGGGGGGTTCAGCAGAACAAGCTTTGGCATTTTCTGAAAATGTTCCTACCTATTGGGGTGAACAACCTATTTTGGAAGCACCTGCTTACATAGGAATATCCCTGTTTTTTTTCGCTATTCTAGGTTTTTTCTTGGTAAAAGGACCATTGAGGAATGCTCTGGCCCTTGGAATCCTTTTTTCTTTACTCCTCTCCTGGGGAAAAAACTTTAGTATACTGACTGATTTTTTTATCCAAAACTTCCCACTATACAATAAATTTAGAGCGGTCTCTTCCATACAAGTTGTATTGGAGCTTTGTATTCCCGTTTTGGCATCATTAGGAGTAAGTAAATTATTCTATGATCAAAAGGATAAAACACCTTTAAAAAAGTTTTTAAAGATTGCCTTGTTCCCAATGCTACTCTTAGCTGCTGTTTTTTTGTTTCAAGGAGCGCTAAGCTTTACAGGTCAAAACGATGACTATTTTAAGGAACTCTACGGAGCCGTATTTGTTTCTGAAATTGTAGCTGCACGCAAATCTATTTTTCAAGCAGACTTGATTCGCGCCATAGTGTATTGTATCATTTTGATAGGGGTGGTATATCTGTATTTGATTGCTAAATTAAAGAGAGAATTTGCAATTGGTTTATTGCTTATTGTTGTACTGTTTGATTTGATTGGGGTGTCGAATCGTTATATAGATCGCGAGTCGTTTGTTACGCCTAGACAGGCTCAAATTCCTTTTCAGCTCACTGCTGCAGACAGAAGTATTCTGCAAGACAGCAGTAGATATCGTGTGTTTGAAGTAGACTTAGGACTTACAGGAGCACGAACCTCCTACTTTCACAATGCCATAGGAGGTTACCATGGAGCAAAACCAAGACGATTTGAAGAATTATTTAAGACCTATACTGCCCAACAGAATGCGGGAATATTAGATTTTTTAAATGTCAAATACATTTTATACCGAGATCAAGAGGAGGGAAGCTTAAAACCCTTGCTAAACCCCAATGCCTTAGGTCCTGCATGGTTTGTCACAGATCTAAAAACCGTTGATAGCCCTGATGAGATGCTTCTTGCTATGAAAAACACAGATTTTAAAACAACAGCACTCCTGTTAAAAGATGACCTTTCAGAGACTTATAATAAAACATACGTGCACTCATCAGAAGCAGAAATTACATTGGTAGATTCAAAGCCTGATCATTTAACCTATAAAGTAAATACACCTAACCCAGCTTTCGTAGTTTTTTCTGAAATGTTTTACCCCAAAGGTTGGACAGCCAAAATTGACGGTGTTTCAGTACCCATTTATCACGTAAATTATGTTTTGAGAGGATTGTCTGTCTCAGCCCAGTCAAAAATCATAGAATTTGTTTTTGAACCTGAAGTGGTTCGTAGGGGTACCACTATTCGATGGATTACTTTTATTCTTTTTATTTTGGTTACAACAGTTTTAGGATACTTTCAGTATTTTAGGAAAACAGACTGAAACTATGGGTATCGTTGCCAAACAATCTATTTATAATGTGATAAGTATAGGCTTTGCTTTTATGATTGGGGCAGCCAATATGCTTTTTTTGTATCCTACTTTTCCTGGAAAAGAGTTTCAAGGATTGATAGTAGCGCTTTTGGCAAATTCAAACCTTATTCAGCCTTTTATCTCATTTGGTGTTCAACATACTTTGATAAAATATTTTAGTGACTCTAAAAGCAAAGAGGAACGCGATCGATTACTTTGGTTTTCACTGCTTTTACCTCTTTTTATACTGTTGATTTTACTACCGCTTTATCATTTTTTTAATAATGAAATTCTTCATTTTTTATCGAATGGCAATCAGGGTGTCGCGCGTTTCCCATTTCTCATCTTATCAATTGCAATTGCTACAGCCTATTTTGAGGTTTTCTTTAGCTGGTTACGTGTTCATTTAAAATCTGTTTTTGGAAATTTTTTAAAAGAAGTATATCCCAGGCTGCTCACATTTGTATTGCTCTTGGCCTATGCAATCAATTGGATTGATCTAGATCTTTTTATCGATTTGCTCATTGGTGGTTACTATTTGCGATTGATGATTGTGATGTTGTATTCTTTTTCTGTTTATTTTCCTAGTTTTCATTGGAAACTCCCAGTCTCATGGAAATCAATGTTGCACTACAGTTCTTTGATTTTCTTATCTGGAGCAGCAGCGAGTTTCATATTGGATATTGATAAATCAATGATTTTTTCTTTAACCACAGAAGCCAATGTTGCTTTTTATGCTGTAGCGCTTTACATAGCAGCTGTTATTGAGGCTCCTGGGCGGGCAATGTTTCAAATCACCAGTCCATTAGTGGCTAAAGCCTTGAATGAGAATGACAGCGCTCGTTTAGAACGACTTTTAAAGAAAAGCAGTATCAACCTGATGATCGTTTCAACAGTCTTGTTTTTGTTAATTAACCTCAACTTAAATGATTTTTATCAGCTCATAAATCAAGAAGGCTATTCCTCAGCCATTGGAGTTGTTATTATTGTTTCTTTTGGTAAACTTTTTAGTATGTCCATGGGGTGTTTGAATAACATCATCAGTAATTCCAAATACTATTCCTATGTTTTTTGGTTTTCAGTGTCTTCTGCAGTTTTGGCAGTAATATTGAATTTTTATTTTATTCAGTCCTACGGAATAATTGGGGCTGCATTTGCAACCTTAGCTGTACTTCTTTTCATCAATACTTCAAAAATAATACTGGTACACTACTTGTTTAAAATACATCCGTATTCTCTAAAGACACTAGGGGTGGTAGGAAGTGGAGCATTGATTTATGTGATAACATCCTTGATGCCCAGCATTTGGAATCCTTGGATTTCAATTTCGTTGCGTAGCTTAATGATTTTAGGATTGTTCTGTATACCCTTATTTGTATTTCGTTGGTCAACAGATATGGAAGAAATCATTCAAAAAATCAAGAAACGACTAGTTTAATTTTTTAGCTAGGTAGTTTCCTGTATGTGAATGAGGAAGTGACGCTATAAATTCTGGAGTCCCTTGACCCACAAGATATCCCCCTGCCTCACCTGCTTCAGGACCAAGGTCAATCAGATGATCAGCACATTTTATGAGTTCTAAATTATGTTCAACTACAACAATGCTATGTCCTTTTTCGATTAGAGCATTAAATGAGGTTAAAAGCTTTTGTATGTCATGGAAGTGTAATCCTGTTGTTGGCTCATCAAAAATAAAAAGCACTTTTTCTTTAGAAGTTCCTTGACTGATAAAGGACGCTAGTTTGATCCTTTGCGCCTCACCACCGGACAGAGTTGCAGAAGATTGTCCCAAAGTGACGTAGCCCAAACCTACATCTTGAAGTGGTTTCAATTTTTGTGTGATTTTCTTTTCGTTATGAAGATTGAAAAATGCAATAGCATCGTCAACAGTCATTCGCAAAAGTTTGTCTATAGTAACATCATGAAATTTTACTTCTAGAAGTTCTTTTTTAAATCTCTTTCCATTACAGTGCTCGCATTCCAATACAACATCAGCCATAAATTGCATTTCAATCGTAATAGTCCCCTCGCCTTTACAATGATCACAACGACCTCCGTCAACATTAAAAGAGAAATGTTTTGGCTGGTAATTTCTGTTCTTTGAAAGGGGTAATGAAGAAAAAAGAGCTCGTATCTCATCATAAGCTTTGATGTAGGTTACTGGATTTGAACGCGAGGAACGACCAATGGGGTTTTGATCTACAAACTCAACGCTTTTTAAAGTGCTTATGTCTCCTTTGATTTCTGTAAATGAACCTGGCTTTTCGCTGTAAATATCAAAAGCCCTTAACAGAGCAGGATACAGAATTTTTTTGACTAAACTAGACTTTCCACTACCAGAAACACCACTCACAACAGTCAAAACACCTAAAGGAATCTCTACATCAATATTTTTTAAGTTTTGCTCTCTTGCACCGATCAATTCTATTTTTTTCTTGGAAGTGCGTCTTTTTTTTGGAACTTCTATTTTATAAGTTCCATTCAAATATGCCGATGTAAGTCCATTGCTTTTTAAAATTGATTTAATCGGCCCCTGGGCAATAATCTCTCCTCCAAGACTTCCTGCTTCAGGCCCAATATCTATTACTTCATCTGCAGCATACATGATTTCTTCATCGTGCTCTACTACAATAACGGTATTCCCTAGATTTCTTAAGTTTTTTAGCACTTGAATTAAGCGTTCATTATCCCGTGAGTGAAGTCCAATGGAGGGTTCGTCCAAAATGTACATAGAGCCCACCAAACTGCTTCCTAAAGAAGTAGCAAGCTGAATCCTTTGTGATTCTCCTCCTGAAAGTGTGTTCGACCTACGGTTTAATGTGAGATACCCCAGTCCGACTTGTTGAACAAATTTTAGCCTACTATTAATTTCAACAAGTAATCGCTCTGCAATGATCTGATCGTGAGCATTTAATTGTAATGAGCCAAAAAAGTCGGCGAGATGGTCCAAAGGAAGTTGAAGGAGTTCGCCGAGGCTCTTATCATTTATTTTCACATAATTAGAATCCTCTTTCAAACGTGAACCCTCACAAGCTGTACAAGAAGTTTTACCTCTGTAACGGGAGAGTAATACACGATTTTGAATTTTGTAATTCTTTTTTTCAATTCGATTAAAAAAAGCGTGAATTCCAGTAAAATAACTATTGCCTTTCCACAGTAAATCCTTTTGTTCTTTTGTAAGTTGGAAATAGGGTTTATGTATAGGAAAGTCAAAAAGATAAGCATTGTTTACAAGCTTTTTGTAGTAGTTTTCCATACTGCTTCCTCTCCAAGGGACTATGGCGTGCTCGAATACAGATTTGCTTGTATCGGGTATGACCAGTTCTGGGTCTATTCCTATTACGTCTCCAAAGCCCTCACAAACAGGGCAGGCACCAAGAGGATTATTAAAACTAAATAAATGAACGTTGGGCTGGCTGAACTGCATTCCATCCAATTCGAATTTATTGGAAAAGGTTTGTCTTTTATTGTTTTTAAGAAAGAGAATTGAACACTGTCCTTTACCTTCAAAAAAAGCCATTTCGACAGCATCAGCTACTCGATTATAAAAATCCTCTTCATGACGAACGACCAAACGGTCAATTACTAACTCAAAAGATTCGGTGGGTGCTTTTTCAAGTTGATCAAGATTTATTGTTTCTCCTTTGTGATGTATGCGTGCAAACCCCTGTTGAATAAAAATTTTAATTTTATCTTTTAGTGAACGCTTGGGCTCTTCTTCAACGGGAGCTAACAAAAGAAGTCGGTCGCCGCTGTCCGATTTACGAATAGCATCCAAAACATCTGCTGTATTGTCTTTTTTGACCTCT
>VMCW01000061.1 GCA_008081175.1 Flavobacteriaceae bacterium | reverse complement strand
TAATCTTTTGTAAATGGACTAAATAATAGAAAATAACTATTAAAATATAAAATATAATACATATAAATTATATAATGCATATTATTGCCTAATTAATTTAGCGTTATAATTTATTAGTATAATAAAAATATATTATAAATTATATTACGATAGTTTTAAACTTTGTCTTAAAAATAAAGTAGAAACACAAAGGAGTAAATAGGCTGTCATTATTGAGTTTCCAAAGAGAGACGCAATTAAAACTGCAGTAGTTAACCACCAAATTGGAAAGAAGAAAACACCCATAGCGTATTTCATTGAACTGATAAAGACCACATCTTTAAATAGCCTTGTTACTTTTTTTGTTATCCATAAAGGGATGAAGTTGGGAATACTCAATACAAAAGCAAAAAAGCGTCGCCATTTATTAAGGGATCTTCTTTTGGGAAGAGTTTCTGGAGAAGTTGCTAATGTAGTTTTTAAAGCTTCAAATTCCATTTGTGTACTCAGCCTGTTGATGCGTTCTTTTTGTATTGAGTAGGAGGAGGTATTGTCGGGCAGCCACAAACATACCTTCATTCGCTCTTGAAGAGCTTCTCTTATGGCATTGATTGTTTCAACATCAGTTAGTTTTTTGTCGAGGTAATCCGAGATCAACAAAGGAGAGCCAAAAACAAGATGTAAAGTACAACGTGGCTGTCTGTGATGACCATAGTTGATGCCTACAGGTTGAATATAAATTTTTTTAGAAGGGTTTTTTTGTTGCGCCTGAAAAGCCAAGCGACTGCTTCCTTTGGAAAGGTTTTTCAGATAATATTCATCGTGGTGTCCCCCTTCGGAAAACATCAATAAAAAGTTGCCTGAACCTAGTAGGTCAAAACATTTTTCAAAAATAGCATCATTCTTTTTCAGGTTGCTGTAACCGTTTCTCATGCGGTATATAGGAAGCATTTGAAAGGCGTCTAAGAACCACTGAAGTGGTCCTCCAAAAACATCACTTCTGGTAAGTGAAGTCATTTTTCTTGGGGTCATAGAACCGATCAGTAAAGGATCTAAAAATGCGCCTTGATGATTGGGAGAGAAAAGCACACCTCCATCTTTAGGAATGTTTTCATAACCATAGACTTTGACCGTTCTGAAATAAAACCGGTTGTAAAATCTCAATAGGTGTTTCAGAAAGAAGTAAAGTAGATTTTTCAATGAATAAATGTTGAAAGACGCGTAAACTCAATTTGTCAATCAGTAAACCTAACAATTTTTTTTATAAAATCAGTAGGATTTAAGAAACGGTGAAATTGGTCTGTTTTATCTGTTAATCTTACTAAGTCTTGCACAAAAATTTATTTTTAGAAAAAAATAATAGTAACTTACTCCCTGGTTCAAGAAAATAAACCGAGAAACATCCCAAATTTTACTGAATTGCTTGGTGTATTTGTGATCAACTAAATGATAATAAAAAAAATATGAAAACAAAGAATGTAATTACTAAAGGCTTTTATTTGCTTACTGTTTTATTAGCGAATATTGCTTTTGCACAGACATCAATCTCCGGAACGGTAGTCGATGCTGAAACACAGGAGGCAATACCTGGGGCAAATGTTATTGTGGTCGGTTCAAATACTGGTGCAGTAGCAGATTTTGATGGAAAATTTTCCATCAATACATCCGCTGACCTACCTCTTACAATAGAAGTCAGTTATATCGGATTTGGCTCTAAAACAATAGAGGTGACAAGTGCTGATCAAGCTATAATGGTAGCATTGGAATACGGGCAAAACCTAAATGAGGTAGTGATTTCTGCCTCAAGAAGATCAGAGAAAATTTTGGATGCACCTGCTTCTGTGTCAATAATATCTTCACAGGACTTGGAAAATAGCGCCAATGTGAATGATCCTGTAAGAAATCTATTGAATGTGCCAGGATTGAACTTTCAACAGCAATCAGCAAATTCAATAAACTTTGAAATGCGTGCAGGGACTGGTGTTTTTGGAACAAGAACTTTTCCTATTTTGGATTATCGTTACTTACAGTCTCCAGCATCTGGCTCTTTTTTCGCTTTTCAATCGGGTTTATCAAACCTAGATTTGGAACGAGTTGAAGTTGTTCGAGGTGCTGCCTCAGCACTTTACGGTCCGGGTGTAGAATCTGGAGTGGTACATTTCTTTTCTAAGAAAGCAATTGATAGACCAGGTACCTCTGTAGAATTAATAGGAGGAAATTTAAACACTGTCTCTGGTGCCATTCGTCATGCTTATGCCAACGAAAAGAAAACTTTTGGATTTAAAATTAATGCCCAATATAAACGCGGTGATGAGTTTAGTTTAGATCCAGTCGAAGATGCAGGTTTCTTGGCTCAGATAAATGGTGCTACAGCAAACGGAATCTTCCAGCCTATTGTAAGAAACAATAGAATTGATCCAGCACAAGTGCCTACTACACCGGCACTAACCCGTTCTGAGATCGATCCTGATGGTGATGGAAATGCTTACTTGAATGATTACGAAACCTTTATGGCTAATGCACACTTGGAGTTCAGGCCCAATGACAATACAGATGCTGTTATTGCCGGGGGGATCAACTCAGGTGGAGGTCTTATAAATCAAGCACAAGGTCCAGGATATGCTTCTGGGAACGATTATTGGGCACAAGCCAGAATTAAATCAGGAGGATTCTTTGGACAATTGTCCTACAACTTTAACGATGGAGGTAATGAAAATTCCCCATTCTATTTATACCTAACAGCGCAACGAATTATTACTAAAAGATCCGCCTTGGATGGACAATTACAATACAATTTTGATGCTGTAAACTTCTTGGATTCTAATTTTACCATCGGTTTGGATTATCGTGATATAGGATCCGATTCTGAAAACACACTCTTTGGTCAAAACGACGGAAGTAATGACTACATCAACTACGGTTTTTATGGACAGGGTACATCTCGTTTCAGCGAAAAACTTGATTTGACGTATGCGCTTCGTTACGATAAATTGAGCTTTATCGATAAAGGTAAAATTGCACCCAGAATTGCCTTGGTGTATAAACCAAACAGTAAAAATAGCTTCAGGGTAACCTATAACGAGGCTGTATTTGGCCCCAGTGCTTTAGAAACTTTTGTTGATTTTCCAGTTCAAATTCAAGCACCTGGTATTTTAGACGTTTGGCTTTCAGGACAAACAACAGCGCAAAACTTTGATCCCAATGCCCCTATAGAAATTGTAGGAGGCGGAGGAGCCACACTTCCTGCAGGCACAACCAATTGGCCTCTTGCGGTTCCTTATGGAGCGGTAGCAGGATTGGTATTACCACAGCTTTATGCAGGAGTAGGGGCTAGTCCTGCTTATGCACCCTTACTACCACTAGTACAAAACTTCTTTAATTCTTATGTTCCAGGTGGAGCTGCAGGAACGATAGAAGGATATAATGCTTTTAACGGTAGCCCAATGCCAAACGCTGTAGGTACACCCTCTGCTGTTTTAGGAACAACGGCTTCTTGGGAAGTCGGTTATAAGGGACTATTAGGAGATAAGTTTGCTATAGGTCTAGACATCTATACATTTGCAAGAACAGGATCGACTCAATTCACAGCTATAGGTCCTACTTTTAGATTGAACGGAGCAGAAACTATCCCTGCTGCTTTAGGAGCCCAAGTAGCTTCTGATTTTGCTTCAGATCCGCTCATTAGTGGAGCTATTGCACAAGCGGTTACTGCGGGTGTAAATGCTCAGGTGTTAGCAGCTGTTCAAGCGCAATACACAGCACAAGGTATTCCAGAAGCCATATGGGCAACAGGTGCACCAGAAGGCGCACTTTTTCCTGGCTCACCTGCCATACCTGCTGTAGCTACTGCTGTTGCTGCTACTGCCGCACCACTCATAGCCCCTGCGATAGCAGCAACTACTGCTGAGGTTCAAGGACTTATTGGTGGAGCTTTTGTTCAAGGAGGACAAGGTTATATCAATGCAATTGCACCAGATGCTGTTGGGGTGATCGAGTCACAAAGAGTTCCAAAAGATGATGGTATCACACACATTTCTGCAGGTTATCGAATTTTTGATAATGTCACCCGTTCCCACTGGGGTAGTGACTTATCTATGGAGTACTTTGCAACAGAAAAGTTGACCCTCTGGGGGAATGCTTCTTGGTTAAGTCAAAACGAATGGAATCCAGGTGAAGATAATGATGACGGACTACCTTTTCAAGACTTTTTGAATGCACCTCGCTTCAAATATCGATTAGGAATGAACTACAACGACTCTAAAAGTGGTTTCCAGGCGTCACTCGCTTTCCAGCATGATGATGAGTTTAATTCCAATCAAGGGTTTTACGCAGGAACTGTACAAGCCAAGAATCTTTTTGATGCAAGTGTTGGATACAAACTTTCCGGTGGAGTGAAACTGGATTTATCCGCAACCAACTTGTTCAACCAACAATACAGAGCCTTCCCTAGAATGCCCGTAATTGGAAGAAGAGTAAACCTTAGAGCAACGTTTAATCTCTAAATGTGAAGTAATTCTTATTGAAAAAAAGGCAACAGTTTCTGTTGCCTTTTTTTGTTGAAAGATTTCTTAAAAAACACTCAGTCACTTCACTATTTTACAAGGAACTCCTTATATTTGCGACTCGAAAACGAAAACGAACTATTAAGCAGTTAAAAATGGCTCAAAACACAGGTAAAGTTTCCCAAATAATCGGTCCAGTAGTAGATGTAGAATTTAGTGGTAAAGACAATCCACTTCCAAAAATCTATGATGCTTTAGAGATAAAGAAAGCAGACGGGTCTAAATTGATTCTCGAGGTTCAATCTCATATTGGAGAAGAGACTGTAAGAACTATTTCTATGGATTCTACCGATGGTTTGAGTAGAGGAACGGATGCAATAGCTCTTGGAAGTCCAATTCAAATGCCTATAGGAGACGAAATATACGGGCGTCTTTTTAACGTTATAGGTGACGCCATAGACGGCATGGAAAACCTTCCTAAAGAAAATGAAAACGGTCTTCCTATTCACCGAGAAGCGCCTGCTTTTGAAGATTTATCTACTTCAACAGAAGTTCTTTTTACAGGGATTAAGGTGATTGATTTGATCGAGCCTTATGCCAAAGGAGGTAAAATCGGACTCTTTGGTGGAGCAGGTGTTGGAAAGACTGTATTAATACAAGAACTGATAAACAATATTGCTAAAGGACATGGTGGACTTTCGGTATTCGCAGGAGTAGGTGAACGCACGCGTGAGGGGAACGACCTTTTACGTGAAATGCTCGAGTCGGGCATCATTAAATATGGCGATGATTTTATGCACTCCATGGAAGAAGGAGGATGGGATCTTAAAAAAGTGGATAAGAAAGCCATGAAAGAATCCAAAGCAACTTTTGTTTTTGGGCAAATGAATGAGCCTCCAGGGGCACGTGCTCGTGTGGCTCTTTCTGGACTTACCATTGCAGAGTATTTCCGTGATGGAGCAGGTGACGGTCAAGGGAAAGATGTTTTATTCTTTGTAGATAATATTTTCCGATTTACACAAGCAGGTTCCGAAGTATCTGCTCTTCTTGGACGAATGCCTTCAGCGGTAGGATATCAACCTACCTTAGCTACAGAAATGGGGGCCATGCAAGAACGAATCACTTCAACCAAAAAGGGATCAATTACATCCGTTCAGGCTGTTTATGTACCTGCAGATGACCTTACCGATCCAGCTCCAGCAACCACTTTTGCTCACTTGGATGCTACTACAGTACTTTCTAGAAAAATTGCTGAATTAGGGATTTATCCTGCAGTTGACCCATTGGATTCTACTTCGCGTATTTTAACTTCCGAAATCCTAGGAGAAGAGCACTATGCTTGTGCTCAACGAGTAAAGGAGTTACTTCAACGTTACAAGGAACTTCAAGACATCATTGCTATTTTAGGGATGGACGAGTTGTCCGAGGAAGACAAACTTGCAGTTTCTCGAGCACGTCGTGTACAGCGTTTTCTTTCACAGCCTTTCCACGTGGCAGAACAGTTTACAGGAATTCCAGGAGTATTAGTAGACATCAAAGACACCATCAAAGGATTTAATATGATCATGGATGGCGAATTGGATCACCTTCCAGAAGCGGCTTTCAACTTGAAAGGAACTATTGAAGAGGCGATTGAGGCAGGTGAAAAAATGTTAGCTGAAGTTTAAGAGGTATGCAACTACAAATTGTTTCTCCGGAAGCCCAACTTTTTAGTGGGGAAGTTGAAAGCATCACGCTGCCAGGGACTTCTGGATCTTTTCAGATTTTAAATAACCATGCACCCATTGTCTCTACATTGGTTGAGGGCCGTGTCAAAATTCAAGGGAACATTACTTTAGACAAAGCCAACAAAGACAAATTCATTCAAGAAGGAGAGTATACCTATCTCGATATACATTCTGGTGCAGTAGAACTGAGTGAAAACAAAGTCATCCTACTCACAGACTAAGAGTTTTTTTAGAGTTCTCTCAGGGCATCATAAATTAATTCAGTTTCCCAACCTCTGTAGGATAAATAAGAGATTAGTTTCTTTTTTTGTTTCTCAATGGGTAGCCGAGCAACTTCTTTTTTTCTTTTTTCAAACAGTTCCATGAAGGTAGTATGGTAGTCCTCTTCGGATATTTGTTCCATTCCTTTTTTAATGTTGTAGTTTGAGATATTTCTTAGTTTAAGCTCTCTGAGAATACGATTCTTTCCCCATTTTTTTATTCGAAATTTTCCTCTAGCAAAACTTTGAGCAAAACGCATTTCGTTCAGGTAGTTATTTTGTATAAGTGAGGTAATTATAGTGTCTATTGCAGTGGGAATCATCCCTAATTCTCGCAACTTATTGACTACTTCTTGGTGACAACGTTCTTGATACGCACAGTAATGCTCAAGCTTCTGTTGTGCTTCTGCAACCGTTAAAACAGGTTTTTTTTGCATGATTGAAGATAGCTATTTTCACTAATAATTTATTTTGGTTAGATAAAATCATAAAAAAACCGCAACTTCTAGAAGTGCGGTTTTTTAATTTTAAGGGCGGAGTCTTCTTCTTTCAGAATTTAAGAAGCGGAACTCCAAATATTGATAAGCATGGCGTGGAACAATACGAATCCACTTTTTGTATTCAAAATACCATTTTAAGCGCTGGGATGGATTCCCGCTTAAAATGTAGGCAGCAACAAAAGGATGAACATGTAAAAAAATCTTTTCCTTTTGGTTGTGCTTGTTCTTAGTAATTTTACTAAGCTCTGTGTTGATTTTGTCAATTAGTACAATAGGAGCTTCAACTTCCCCATTGACGTTGGGATTAGGCTCTTTTGTTTTGATACTCATTTCAGGGCGTACACGTTGACGTGTAATCTGAATCAGTCCAAAACGGCTTGGTGGCAGAATTTTGTGTTTAGTTCTGTCTGTACTCATCTCGTTGACTAGATGTTCGAATAGTTTCTTTCTGTTGGCATTAGAATTTAGGTCAATAAAATCGACCACTATAATACCTCCCATATCGCGTAAGCGCAATTGTCTTGCAATTTCAGAAGCAGCAATGAGGTTTACTTCCATGGCTGTTTCTTCTTGGCTTTTAGAGCGATTAGATCTGTTACCACTATTTACATCAATAACGTGTAAGGCTTCGGTGTGTTCGATGACCAAATAAGCTCCTTTTTGCATTGATACTGTGGTACCAAATGAGGATTTTATTTGACGTTCAATTCCAAATTTTTCAAAAATAGGAAGATGATTTTCGTAGAGTTTTACAATTGATTTTTTTGTAGGAGCTATTGTTTCAATATAGTCCTGTATTTCAACTTGCATCTCTGCATCATCCACATGAATGCCTGTAAAGTTATCGTCAAAAATGTCACGAAGGATACTCGAAGAGCGGTTGATTTCGCTTAAGACTTTGGTGGGGTATTTATCAATTTGTTTCAATTTTGATGATAAATTTTTCCAACGAGTCAGCAGTTGTTGTATATCTGCATCAAGTGCAGCAACTTTTTGGCCTTCAGCAACCGTACGTATGATTAGTCCAAAACCTTTTGGGCGGATACTCTGTACGAGTTTTTTTAGTCTGTTTTTTTCAGCCCGATCCTCAATCTTTTGTGAAATAGACACTCGATCAGAAAAGGGCATCAACACCATATAACGTCCTGCCAGTGAAATTTCAGAACTCAATCGAGGGCCTTTAGTAGAAATGGGCTCTTTGACAACTTGAACCAAAACGGTTTGTTTTGCTGAAAGAACGTCCCCTATGTTCCCATCTTTTTCTATATCGGCTTCGTAACGAAATTGTTTTAATAGATAATCTTTGTTTTTACCTGTGCTTACCTGTCTAATATATTTAGAAAGAGAAGGGAGTTTAGGGCCGAGATCGTGGTAATGTAAGAACCCGTCTTTTTCGTGTCCTACATCTACGAATGCAGCATTCAACCCTGCAACAGACTTTCTTATTTTAGCAACAAAAATGTCACCAACAGAAAACTTGTTGTCTTCTACTTCCTGGTTGAGCTCAATTAATTTTCCATCCTTGAGCAGTGCAAAATCAACAGCAGAGGAATGCGAACGTATAATTAATTCTTTATTCACTCTGAGATATTTTGTGTTTGCACGAGTAAACTCGTGAAAACGGATTAAACAATATTTTCAGGATTTTCCTGTAGCAGCAATCAATACTATATGCTGCATTTCAATGAACTTTTGGTAAATGTTTTAAGTGTTTTGCCAGACACTATTTTTTCTTGTGGCGATTTGCTCTACGGCGTTTTTTACGCTTGTGCGTCGCTACCTTATGTCTTTTACGTTTTTTACCACTTGGCATAGGCTGTATTTAACGGGTTAATTAAAATTATTTTGAAACGGCCACTTTAGATTTGACCCCTTGTACAAATATCTTTGCTGGTTTAAAGGAAGGAATATTATGCGCAGGAATTTTGATAGCGACATTTTTAGAAATGTTACGCCCTGTTTTTTCTGCACGTGTTTTAATAATAAAGCTTCCAAAACCTCTTAAATATACATTTTCACCTTTTTCTAAAGAAACTTTTACTTCTTTCATAAATTTTTCAACAGTAGCCTGTACATCTGCACGGTCGATACCAAGCTCTTCAGAAATATTAGATACAATGTCTGCTTTTGTCATAATATTTTGTTTAATGCTCTAAATTTAAGGCTTGCAAATATATTAATTTTAAATTATAAATGGCTCTGGGTAAACTTTTTATATTATCATTGTTTCCGTTAAAACCCTCTATTTTAAAATCAGCTCTTGTTGAATTGGA
>VMCW01000004.1 GCA_008081175.1 Flavobacteriaceae bacterium | reverse complement strand
TTCAGACCATTGGAATGAAGTAATGAACGAGTTAATAGATCTCGATTTTACTTTAGTACCTACCTTTAATATTTATGAAGCAAGTAGAGACCTACACCGTGCTCGCAGAGCAGAGTGGCATGAAGAATACACCCTACCCTCTTTATGGCGTTTCTATCAGCCCAGTAAAATTTCCCATGGATCCTACTGGCATTTTTGGGGTACCGAGGAGGAAGTGGCTTGGAAAGAAAATTTCAAGCTGTGGATGACCTTTGTAAACGAATATAAAAACCGAGGAGGAAGGGTCACAACAGGATCAGATTCTGGATTTATTTTTCAGCTATACGGCTTTGCTTATATACGTGAAATGGAAATGCTTCGAGAGGCTGGTTTTCATCCGCTAGAAGTAATTCGTGCAGCAACATTAAACGGAGCAGAAGCGCTAGGCATTGGAGAGGAAACAGGCTCGATTGAGATAGGGAAAAGTGCTGACTTGGTCATTGTAGAAGAAAATCCCCTTCAAAACCTAAAGGTACTCTACGGTACCGGTGCGATAAAACTTACCGAAGACAATGAAGTAGTTCGAGTAGGAGGTGTAAAACACACCATACGCCAGGGTGTAGTCTACGATTCTAAAAAACTACTTTCTGAAGTTAAAGAAATGGTAGATCGTGCAAAGAAAGAAGAAGGGTTTGAAATTATTCAACCCGGTAATCAATAAAAGATAGTTGTTGCCTATTCTTTCTCGCTTAGTAAAAAGGAGAGCAAACTGGTATTGAACGCTTTAGGTTGGTCAATATTTACAACATGACCAGAATCTGAAAGAATAATTAGGGAAGAGGCAGCGTGTTTTTTTACGATTTTCTTTACATAGGGTAAAAACATATAGTCTTGTTTTCCCATGATGTAAAGCACAGGTGTTGCTGCTTGGCACCCCCTTATCTTATTCAATAAAGGGAGTATTTTATCCGTTAGCTTATACCATCTCCTGAATTCATTCTGTGAAATTCGTTTTGCCTCTCTTATGAATAGAGCACGAGATTTTCTGTGATTTTTATACGGCATAATAACATAGGCAAAAAAGGTATAAATCCATATAAAAGGAAGAATACTCTGCGTCAATTTACCCAGCAACATCAATATTCTAGATTGTAAATTTAAATTCAAAATAGCACCTCCCAAACCAATTTTTTCCACTCTGTTTTCGTGTTTAAAAAGCATTTTCTGTATTAAAATACTTCCCAAGGAAATGCCTACAAAATGTGACTTCTCAATCTTATTTTGATCCAAAACATCAACCAGATCATCTATTATTTTATCGAAAGTATAAACCGTTCCCTCTGGCGCAGGAGCTGACTTTCCATGACCACTAAGATCAATTAGAAGAATATTGAAATAGTTCTTAAAAAAACGCACTTGGTTGAACCAAATGGAAGAGCTTCCTCCTGCACCGTGTATAAAGGTCACCCATTTTTTGGATTGATTTGTGGCAGGATATATAGTGTGGTTCAACATTATAAGATTCCAGCTGATTTTAAAAAAGAACTCATTTCAACCTGCATTTTTTTGGCTTCTTCCGCTGCTGCCTGTGCGAAATTCTCCTCTTGAGAAGCATAGATTATTCCTCTAGAAGAATTTACTAATAGTCCGCATTGAGAATTCATTCCATTTATAGAAACCTCAGCAAGACTTCCTCCTTGAGCTCCCACTCCGGGCACTAACAAAAAAGAGTCAGGTACGATCTCACGAATGGATTTTAAAGCTTCTGCTTTTGTTGCCCCTACAACATACATCAATCGTTCAGCACCAACCCAGCTTTTACTTACTTTCAGCACTTTTTGATACAGCAGCTGTTCCTTTTCTTGAGTAAATTGAAAATCTTTGGCGCCTTCATTTGAGGTAAGGGCTAAGAGTATCGCGTGTTTATCATTAAAAGTAAGAAAGGGCTCTACGGCATCTTTCCCCATGTAAGGAGCTACCGTAACAGCATCTACTCCGTAGGTTTCAAAAAAGGCTTTTGCATAACGCTTTGCTGTATTACCAATATCCCCTCTTTTAGCATCAGCTATGATAAAATGATTTGGATACTTTGCATTGAGATACTTCATGACCTTATCAAAAGAGTTCCAACCCGGCACACCATAAGTTTCAAAAAAAGCAAGATTAGGTTTAAAAGCTACAGCGTATGGGTGCGTAGCATCAATAATGGCTTTTGAAAAAGAAAAAATGGGATCTTCTTCTTCAAGTAAGTACTCAGGGATTTTTTCCAAATCAATATCCAAGCCCACACAGAGATAGGAGGCCTTGGCTTTTATTTGCTCAAACAAAGCACTTGTGGTCATATTACTTCTCCTGCCTCTTTTAGTTTTTCTGTATTTTGATACAACTGAAGTTCATCAATTAGTTTTTGAATATCACCATTTACAAAATTGGTTAAATCATACAATGTAACACCAATACGATGATCGGTAATCCTACCCTGAGGATAGTTATACGTTCTAATTTTAGCTGATCGATCACCTGAAGAGACTAATGAACTTCTCTTTTCTGCATCGGAAGCGAGTTTTTTTGAAAGCTCAAGCTCATAAAGTCTTGATCGCAACACTTTAAGTGCTTTGTCTTTATTTTTATGTTGGGATTTTTGATCCTGGCATTGTGCTACGATACCTGTAGGCTCGTGAGTTAAACGCACTGCAGAATAGGTTGTATTTACTGACTGTCCTCCAGGACCAGAAGAACAGAAGTAATCGATCCGTACTTCATTCATGTCAATTTCGACATCAAATTCTTCTGCCTCAGGTAAAACCATTACAGTAGCTGCTGAAGTATGCACTCTCCCTTGTGTTTCGGTTTGAGGTACACGTTGGACTCTATGAACTCCAGACTCGTATTTCAAAGTACCATATACTTCTTCACCAGACACTTCAAAAATCACCTCCTTAAAACCACCGGCTGTTCCTTCACTAGCATCGACAAAGCTTATATTCCAATTTTTGGATTGACAAAATTTTGTATACATACGATACAAGTCCCCTGCAAAAATACTAGCCTCATCTCCTCCGGTTCCAGCACGTATTTCAACAACTACATTTTTAGCGTCCTCGGGGTCCTTTGGGATGAGAAGGAATTTAATCTCTTCCTCAAGACTTGGAAGTTGTTCTTTTGCACTTTCCATTTCCATTTTTGCCATAGCGATCATTTCCTCATCCGTTTCCTCTTTGAGTAAAAGTTCAGCCTCTTCTAGATTTGAAAGCACCGTCCTATATGTTCTGATCTTTTCCATCATGAGAGACAAGTCTTTGTACTCTCTGTTCAGCTGAATGTATCTTTTTTGATCAGCAATTACATCGGGTTGTATGATAAGGTCAGACACCTCATCAAAACGTTGTTGTACTATTTGTAATTTTTCTAACATAGAACTACAAATTTACGAATTGTAAAAGTATTATGATTGTGTTTCTTGTTGAAAACAGCTTGTTTTTCGATGTTTGGAGCCTCAATAAATAATTTCATTTTCTAGGGATCTGATTAAAGACCAAAAAACCAAAAGAGTCTTAAAGGGCTTTTTTGAATTCTCTTCAAGGATAGACAAATGTTTCTTCAGGTGTTTGAAGTGTTAGCTTTTTTTCTACGGAACCCTCTACCCTTCCAATAATCTTTGCTTCAACATTAAAGGAGGAAGACACCTCTATTATTTGATTTGCTACCGCAGGATCTACATAAAGCTCCATTCGGTGTCCCATATTAAATACCTGATACATTTCTCTTGTTGAGGTTCCCGATTCTTTTTGAATCAACTCAAAAAGAGGGGGGACTTCAAAAAGGGCATCTTTTATAATGTGTAAGTTTTCAATAAAATGAAGTATTTTGGTTTGTGCGCCCCCACTACAATGCACCATGCCATGAATTTGTTTTCTTCCCACTTGTTCAAACACTTTTTGAATGATAGGGGCATACGTTCTAGTAGGAGACAACACCAATTTTCCTACATCAAGGGGGACTCCGTCTAAAACTTCTGTAAGGGTTCGTGTCCCGGAATAACATAATTCACTTGGTATATTCGGATCAAAACTCTCTGGATATTTCACCGCTAGTTCTTTTGAAAAGACATCGTGTCGTGCTGAGGTTAGTCCATTACTTCCCATACCACCGTTATATTCTTTCTCATACGTTGCTTGACCTGAAGAAGATAAGCCTACAATGACATCTCCTACTTTTATGTTTGCATTATCGATCACGTCTGTTCTAGGAATACGAGCAGTAACAGTAGAATCCACAATAATTGTTCTAACCAAATCCCCTACATCTGCCGTTTCTCCTCCGGTACTGAAAATTGTAACTCCCCACTGTCTCATCTCCTCAATCAACTCTTCAGTACCTTCAATTATAGCGGCAATAACTTCTCCTGGAATATGATTTTTATTTCTTCCAATAGTTGAAGACAGCAAGATGTTTTGAGTTACACCTACACACAATAGATCATCAATATTCATGATAAGTGCATCCTGAGCAATCCCTTTCCAGACAGAAACATCGCCAGTTTCCTTCCAATACATATATGCCAAAGCCGATTTTGTTCCAGCACCATCTGCATGCATAACAAGGGCATGCTCTTCACTAGAGGTAATATAATCGGGAATAATTTTGCAAAAAGCTTTGGGGTACAAGCCTTTGTCTATTTTTTTTATGGCATTATGAACGTCTTCTTTTTGGGCAGAGACACCCCGTTGTTTATAACGATCGGACATGGAACTACTTTGTGTAAAAATACGGTTTTTGTAATGAGTTTTTTAAAAGATCCGTTTGAATTATTAACGGATAAACAACAATTCCCTATACTTTGCCAAAGGCCAAAGCGCATCATCCACAATAAGCTCTAATTCATCACAATGGTGACGAATAGAGGATAAATAGGGTGCAACTTTTGAAACATAGGCAACCGCTTTCTTTTCTATATCGTTTACTTGGTTCGCTTTTTTTCGTTCCTCTTTCATTTGCAATACTTCACTACTGATTTGATCAATGTAGTTTTGAGTTTTATCTAACAGGATCAGCTGCTCTTTTGCTTTAGTTTTAAATGCGGTTCCATAAACATCCTGTAAGCCTTTAAGATTTTCTAAAAGGGTATTCTGGTATTGAATTGCTGTTGGTACAATGTGATTTAAAGCCATGTCTCCCAATGTTCTAGACTCAATTTGAGTTTCAGAAACATAGGCCTGATATGCTACCCGGTTACGTGTATCTAACTCTTTTGAACTAAAAATTTCAAGTTTCTCAAACAGTTGAATAGAGTTTATTGTGGTGTAGGCTTTAATTGCTTCTGGAGTAGTTTTTACCCCTTTAGAGGAAGCTTTCTTTTTTATTTTAGAAGAATCTTCTGTCAAGAAATCTTTGATCTCAAGTATTATTTCTCTTAGAACATTAAAGATTGCATCGTCTTTTTTCATGTCCTTACCCTCTATCAAATCATCTACTCTCGTTTTGAATTCAACTAATTGCTCTGTTACTATAGCACTAAAAACGGTAGTTGATTCCGCACAATTAGCCTTTGAACCTACAGAGCGAAACTCGAACTTATTACCCGTAAAAGCAAAGGGAGATGTTCTGTCACTATCCGTATTATCCAAAAGAATTTCTGGAATTTTGCCAATGACATTGAGTTTTAAATCTGTTTTTTCTTGGGGAGAGAGTTTTCCTTTAGACACCTTCTCAAGATCTTCTAACACTTGAGTTAGATGTTTCCCAATAAAAATTGATAGCATATTTTCTGGAGCTTCCTCAAGTCCCAAACGCAAATCATTACTCCCCGAAACAGACGAAGCTCTTAGCAACGCCTCATGTTTTAAAACTGCTCTTATCGTAGACACAAAAAAGGACAAGAATTGTAAATTGCCCATAGGCGTCTTACTTGGGCTAAATAGATTTAGACCCGTGTTAGTTATCAAAGACCAATTGCTGTGTTTTCCTGAACCATTTAAATGTTGAAAAGGCTTTTCATGTAGAAGTACCATAAAATGATGTTTGTAAGCCACTTTATCCAGAACATCCATCAACAAAGAATTGTGATCAATAGCTAAATTGGCCTCTTCAAAAACAGAGGCAATTTCGTACTGGCTCGGCGCCACTTCATTATGTCTTGTTTTGATAGGGACCCCTAAGAGCCTGCATTCCTTTTCTATATCGTTTAGAAATAAACTTATTCTGGAAGGTATTGACCCAAAGTAATGATCGCTAAACTGTTGGCCTTTAGAAGGGGCATGCCCGAAAAGAGTCCTTCCAGTGAGCAACAAGTCAGGGCGTGTTTGAGCCAAGGAACGGTCTATTAGAAAAAACTCCTGCTCCCAACCCAAGGTCACATTGACTCTGCTTACATTTTTATCAAAGTAACGACACACCTCTGTAGCCGCTTGATTGAGTTTTTGTAGTGATTTTAAAAGAGGGGTTTTATAATCTAATGAAATACCTTCATATGAAACAAAAGTTGTTGGAATACACAAAGTTGATCCGTAAAGAAATGCGGGTGAAGAAGGGTCCCAAGTAGAATATCCTCTTGCTTCAAATGTGTTACGTATTCCGTTGGTAGATAGGTTTTTAAAGTCCGGTATTTGCTGGACCAGTTGAGCTCCTTCGAACTGTTCCAATTGTGACCCATCCGCTGTTATTTTGTAGAAGGACTCGTGCTTTTCTGCTGTAGAACCGGTCAAGGCCTGAAACCAATGAGTGTAATGTGTCGCACCCTTGGAAACAGCCCATACTTTCATTGCTGCAGCAATTTGATCTGCCAAGGATGCTGAAATTGGAATTTGCTTTTCAACACATTGCTCCATTTGCTCAAATGC
This sequence comes from Flavobacteriaceae bacterium, assembly GCA_008081175.1. GTDB lineage: Bacteria > Bacteroidota > Bacteroidia > Flavobacteriales > Flavobacteriaceae > MS024-2A. The sequence goes on along the minus strand of VMCW01000004.1, from coordinate 2,469 downwards.
TTTTTCGCTCAGGTATTTTTGAAGTTTTGAACGATTTAAAACGTGCTGTGCAAATTCTTGAGAGTCGTTTTGCAATTCAAATTGAGTTGTACTGCTTGTTGCTAAGGAACTCAATATTGTTTTTCGGAGCGTTTTCATAAAAAAATAGGAGTTTTTTGGTGCTTTCAAAGATACATCTTTTGAAGATTCTTAGCTCATTATTCAATAAAATGATAAAAATTAAATTTTAACCCCAAAAAAGTAGGGGGTTAATAAAAATTAAATATTGTTAATTTCTTTAACGCATCATTTTATATGGGGGTAGACCAAATACCTTATTTTTGACGAAAATATTTTTAAAATGAGTAAAGCGAAACTAGAGTACATTTGGCTTGATGGATATAAACCCACTGCCAACTTAAGAAGTAAAACTAAAATTGTAACTGATTTCAAAGGAACATTAGACGATTGCCCTATGTGGTCCTTTGACGGTTCTTCGACAAGACAGGCAGAAGGCAATTCCTCTGATTGTTTATTAAAACCTGTAGCTCTATACGAAGATCCAGATCGTAAAAACGGCTGGTTGGTAATGACAGAGGTTTTAAATGCTGATGGAACACCTCACGAATCAAATGGGAGAGCTACGATAGATGATGACGATGACGATTTTTGGTTTGGTTTTGAACAAGAATATTTTTTATGGGATCCTGAGACTAATTTACCTTTAGGTTTTCCGAGAGATCAAACCCCTCAAGGTCAGTTTTACTGCTCTGTAGGAGCAAAAAATGCCTTTGGCCGTGAAATGATTGAAGAACACCTTGATCAGTGTTTGGAAGCCGGAATCAATGTTGAAGGAATCAATGCAGAAGTTGCCTCTGGTCAATGGGAATATCAGTGTTTCGCTAAAGGTGCTAAACAAGCTGGAGATGAAATGTGGGTATCTAGATATCTATTGGAGCGCCTCGGTGAAAAGTATGGGCTTTCTATCGACTGGCATCCCAAACCACTAGGTGATACCGATTGGAATGGATCTGGTATGCACGCTAACTTCTCTAACGAAGTTTTGAGAACTTGTGGTTCTAAAGAAACTTATGAGAAAATCTGTGAAGCATTTCGTCCCGTCGTTAAAGAACACATTGAAGTTTATGGAGCTCATAACGAACAACGTTTGACAGGGAAACATGAAACACAATCCATCAACGAGTTCAGTTTTGGAGTATCCGATCGTGGTGCTTCTATTCGCATTCCAATACTCACTGTTGAAAAAGGATGGAAAGGATGGTTAGAAGACAGAAGACCTGCCTCAAATGGAGACCCTTATAAAATAGCCTCCCGCATTATAAAAACTGTAAAGTCTGCTAAGATTTAAACTTTACATTTTTCCTATCAGAAACACCTCAGATTATTCTGGGGTGTTTTTTTTTATAAGAACATTTTGAAAATAAAAAGGAGATAAATAAGCAACAACAAGATTCCTGAACGTCTTCCTAATTCCATCCCTTTAGGAAGTAAAACTAATGGCAGTAGTAGTGCTGTAACACCTAGCATCCAAATAAAATCTTCATTTATCAATTTAGGATCTATAGACCCTATAGGAGTAATCAATGATGCAATTCCCATTACAGCTAGAATATTAAAAATATTTGAACCGATTAGATTACCTAAAGATATGCCTTTCTCCTTATTGAGGATTGCGATAATAGAAGCGGATAATTCAGGTATACTGGTTCCCAAAGACACAACAGAAATACTAATCACACGCTCGGAAACACCCATAGAAGTGGCAAGACCAACAGCTCCTTTAATTAACACCTCAGACCCCAACCACAAACAAAAACCTCCTATTAATAAAACAGTAACCGTTCGTACAGCTGAAAAAGAGGTTGTTAAAACAATCTCTTCTTCTAACATTTCTTTTTTTTGAAAAAGAAAAAGAAAAAATAAAAATAAAAAGAGTAAAGCCAACAACAAGCCGCCCTCCCATTGACTAAGAACACCGTCCTGTAATATTAAAAGATAAAACAACAGACTTGAACTAAACAACATGGGCCAGTCCAACTTATAAAAAGCCTTAGGTACGGTAATTGGGGTAATTATTAATACTACACCCAATACTAATGCCAAATTAGCAACATTAGAACCCACTACATTTCCTAAAGCCAAATTAGGAAATCCATTCAAGGCAGCATTAACACTTACAATCAATTCTGGCGCAGAAGTAGCAAAAGAAACCACTGTCATCCCTATGACAATTTTAGGAATGTTCAGTCGTAAAGAAAGAGCAACAGCGGATTCCAAAAGCCAATCCCCCCCCTTTATCAATAAAATCAATCCAATCGCTATTGCTATATAATCCATTACCTTGTGTACGCAAGTTACATCGAAGTTTAAGAAGTTATTGCTTTTTCTTACTGAAAAAGCAAATCAATTCCCCTTTGGAAAAAGTAGAATTTACCTATATTTGCATCCAATTTAAAGGCCTCGTAGCAT